>CAKUDT010000097.1 GCA_934645125.1 uncultured Eggerthellaceae bacterium | reverse complement strand
TCCTTGATGTCTTCCGTGAAGTCCTCGTTCTGGATGGTCAGGATGCTGGAATACTTCTCCGCGTTGCCCGGGAACAGCGAAAGCGACATCACCGAGCCCAGCAAGAACACCACAACCACCGCAACCGGGATAAACGATGCGACCTTCAGCGCCTTCGCTTTACCGGGATTACGCTCGACCTTCTTCGTTCCCTTGCTGAAATTGCGGGAACGCACGCGCATGAACGCCCACAAAAACGCCACGATGATAAGGACAACAAACCAGGTGTCAATGCTGTGGATGTTGATAGGCGGATGGAACCACCAGTACGCCGCCGCCAGCGCCAAAATAGCAACAATTGCAGCAATTACCAGGCGTTTCTTGCTCCATTCAGCCATGTTTTCAATAAAATGCACTTTCGGCATCGAGCCGCCACCGTTTCCGGACTTGCGCTGCTGTCCGCCGGCCGCTCCTTCCCCTTTGCTGCCAGAGAAAACGGAGTCCACCTCTTCGGCAATTTCATCTTCGGCGCTTTTCGCGTTCTGGGAGCCGCCGAAACCATCGACGTTGAACCCAGACCCGCCCAGCGCTGCCATCAAGGCTTCCAGGCCACTTTTCGGTCTTTCCTCCATGAAAGAGTTCCTTTCCTATTTCGTATCGAATGCGAAACTACAAGATACCAGTATACCTTATGTGCCATATCATACGGGGTCGCAAGGATAATCGTTTCCTAGACGAAAAGTGCGGAAGTGAGAAAAAACGTGCCGTACGAAAGCGGGAAGAAAGAAGGAGACGAGCACGGGCGAAGTGATCGGACGGACACAAAACGGGCGATCTTCAAAAAGGCGAAGCCGTCAGACAGGCGTCACCAGGCAATCCGCAAAGAACCGAAACGCTCAGAACGCACGAAGGCGAGCGAAGCACTGCCTCGCCCGCCTTCGTCTTTTGCCATGTTCAGCCGCGCGCTACTTTTGCAACTCGCGAATAACGTATTGCAAGATGCCGCCATGACGCATGTATGCGCCTTCCATGGGGGTGTCCACGCGCACCAGCGCCGTGAAACGGACTTCTTCCCCGTTCGCACGAACAGCACGAACGCCCACATGCGCGGGCTGCGGCAAGCCACCCGAAAAGTCGATCGGGTCAACGCTAATGCGTTCGGAGCCATCCAGGCCCAGCGATGCGCAATCCTGTCCCTCTTCGAACTGCAGCGGCACAATGCCCATGCCAATAAGGTTCGAACGATGAATGCGCTCGAAACTCTTCGCAACCACGGCACCCACACCTAAAAGCAGCGGGCCTTTTGCTGCCCAGTCACGCGAAGAACCGCTGCCATACATCAGGCCGGCGAACACCACGCTCGGACAATCCTGCGCCAGGTAATCGCGCGATGCATCGAAAATGCTCGTAACATCGTTTGTGATCCAGTCGTGCGTCCAGCCGCCTTTCTTGCCGCTGACCAGCTGGTTTTGCAACTTCACATTGGCAAACGTGCCACGCATGAGCACTTCGTGATTGCCACGACGCGAGCCGTACGTGTTGAAATCGGCATCCTGCACGCCATTTTCGCGCAAGTAGCGCGCGGCCGGCGAATCCGCTGCAATAGCACCTGCAGGGGAAATATGATCGGTGGTAATGAAGTCGCCGAGCTTCGCCAGCACATAAGCGTTCTGCACAGGACGCGGCGCGCCTGGCTCAAGCTCCATCTCGTCGAAATACGGCGCCTTGCGCACATACGTCGAGGCGCAATCCCAGGCAAAAAGGCTCGAAGGCTCCACGCACAAATTGCGCCACGCTTCGCTGCCTTCGTACAGATTCTCGCTGCATGACGCGAACAAATCGGCTGTGACCAGCTTCTTTACCAGCATGTCAAGCTCATCTGCATCGGGCATGATATCTTTCAGGAACACGTCTTCGCCCGCAGGGGTCTTACCCAACGGCTCGTGCGCCATATCGATATCCATGGTGCCTGCCAGCGCATAGGCAATTACCAGCGCCGGTGCCGTTAAATAATTCTGCGAAACATCGGGGGAAATACGGCCCTCGAAATTGCGGTTGCCCGACAAAATACTGGCGAATTCAATCTCGGTTGCCTTATCGTGGACGCCCGGCAGAACAGGACCCGAGTTGCCAATGCAGCTCATGCAGCCAAAGCCGCAGTTGTAAAATCCCAGTTGAGCCAAGCCTTCCGTCAAGCCCGCGCGCTCGAGCAGCAACTGTGTTGCGTGGCTGCCCGGAGCAAGGATCGTCTTTACCCACGGTTTGGGCGACAGTCCCTTCGCGGCGGCATTGCGTGCCACCATGCCCGCTGCCAGCATCATGGCGGGATCGGTCGCCGTGGTGCAGCTTGTCACCGCAGCAATAGCCAACGCACCATGCGTCAAGTGATGCTTCGTTCCCATTACATCAACGTCAACGTATTTGTCCAGGTCAAGCATACGTTCCTGGCATACCGCACGGAAGCGCTCCTTCATGTCGGACAGCAAAATGCGATCATGCGGGCGCGACGGTCCCGCCAAACAAGGCTCAATAGCAGACAAGTCGATTTCAATAACCTGCGCATACACACGATTCGCATCGCCCGTGTCGCTCGCGTCGGCGGCTTCCGCCCACGTACCCTGGCGTTTCGCATATGCTTCCACCAAGCGAATCTGCTCAACGCTGCGCCCCGTCATACGCAGGTATTCAAGCGTCTGTTCGTCAACGGGAAAAAGCGTGCACGTTGAACCATACTCGGGCGTCATATTGGAAATGCACGCGCGCTGCGTGGCACTCAAACTTGCAACACCTTCGCCGAAGCACTCAACGAAGCATCCGACAACGTTTTCTGCGCGCAGGACCTGCGCAAACTTCAATGCCACGTCCATGCCAGACACACCTGCGGACAGACGCCCCACAAGCTTTACGCCCACAACACGCGGCACAAGCGTGGTGATAGGCTGCCCCAGGGCTGCAGCCTCGGCCTCAATGCCGCCCACGCCCCAGCCCAAAACGCCAATGCCGTTTGCAGTAGGCGTGTGGCTATCGGTGCCCACCAACGTATCGAAGTACACGGAAAGCGGTTCGTCTGTCGCACTTACAGCCGCAGCTACAGCCTCGACTGCGGCTCCATCTGCGGCTTTATCTGCCGTTGCGCCCGTTTCGCCCTCTGCGCAGCGCCTCCACGCATCGGTCATGGCGACTTGCGCAAAGTTCTCAATGTTCAACTGATGGCAAATGCCTACTCCCGGCGGCACAATACGCACGTTCTGGAACGATTTTTGCGCCCACTTCAAAAATGTGTAGCGCTCGCCGTTGCGCTGCTGCTCGATTGCTTCGTTTTCGCTTTGACTCGTAGGACAGCCAAACGAATCAGCGATGATAGAGTGGTCAATAACAAGATCACAGGGAATTTGCGGATTAATACGGCTCGGATCGCCGCCCAATCGAGCACACGCCTCGCGCATCGTGGCGAAGTCAACGAACACGGGCACGCCGGTAAAGTCCTGGAACAGCACGCGCGCGGGCATGAACTCAACTTCTTCACCCGTGCAACCCGCCAGACCAGCCTGAACAATGCGCTGGGCAAGGCGCGTGGCCTGCTCTTCGTCTTGCACGTTGCGCAAAACGTTTTCAACAAGAATCTTCAGCGACAACGGCAAACGCTCGGTGCCCTGAATAGCGTCCACCGGGTAGAACGCATAGCGCTGCCCTGCAACAGAAAGTTCCTGCTTGAATGATTCAGCCAATTTCGCTTCTCCTTTATAAGCTTCCTCATGCGTAAATGCTACGCGCCCATGCGCTCACCTGCGCAAACAGAAGATACTGAGCCCGAACAATCGCGCATACATCCACAACAACACGCAATACCTGCGCAAAGAACCTCGCACGTTGGATTCGCAACGCGTCCTTCGCGCAGCACAGCGCGGCCTTCATGCAGTACAGTGCGCAAGCGCGATCGTATTACCGCGTCATCGTATTATCGTGTCATCGCATCAATTAAAGCATCCGTAAATTGCGAACAGGTTGCGGGCGCCACAGAAGATCCCGTTGCGCGGCGAATGTCGCCGGTAAGCACGTCGCCCTTTGCGTACACCGCACGTACCGCCTGACGAATACGCTCTGCAGCTTCCTGTTCGCCCAGGTGATCAAGCATCAACGCGCCCGACAGAATCTCTGCCGTGGGGTTCGCTAAATTCTTGCCCGCAATATCGGGCGCCGAACCATGAACGGCCTCGAACACGGCATAATCCCTACCAATATTCGCACCCGGCGCAATACCCAAGCCGCCCACCAGGCCTGCTGCCAAATCGCTGGCAATGTCGCCATACAAATTCGGGAACACCACTACGTCGAATTGTGACGGATCCATGACCATATTCATGCAGAACGCATCCACAATGCGCTCATCGAATGCAACATCCGCGTGTTCGGTCGCCACTTCACGCGCCGTATGCAAAAACAGACCATCAGAAAACTTCATGATATTCGCTTTATGAACAGCGGTGACTTTCTTTCGTCCCTGCTTTGCCGCGTAATCGAACGCATACTCCACAATGTCACGCGAAGCTGTTCTAGAAATCGGCTTCAAAGAAATACCTGAATCGGAAAGAATCGTGCGTCCCGCGCGCTGTTGAACGAAATCAATGAGCGCGGCGGCTTCCGCGGAGCCTTCCTCAAATTCGATACCTGCGTATAAATCTTCCGTATTTTCGCGTACGATAACCAAGTCAACGTCATCGTAGCGCCCGCCCGCACCGGGAAGCGACATAACAGGACGCAAGCACACATACAGCTTGAGCGCCTGGCGCAGCGCAACATTCACGCTGCGGAAACCCGTACCCACCGGCGTCGTAATGGGGCCTTTGATGGCAACGCCGTTGCGACGAATGGACTCTAGCGTGGATTCCGGCAGCAATGCACCGTGAGACTCCAGGCACGCAGCACCTGCAGGAGCAACTTCCCACTCAATCGACGCACCCGACGCATCAACAACGCGCTGCATGGCGGCAGACGTTTCCACGCCAATACCATCGCCGGGAATCAAAGTTACCGTATGTTTAGCCATAACGACGCCTTTCTTCGATACACAGTTAAACCGAGACTATACCACGGGCATAAAAAATGGCGGACCTAAAAGCCCGCCATCGGTGTTATTTAGCAAGATTATCAACAATTGTCTGGGCTCGTCGCTGCGTTAAGCCCCTATTGTTGCGCGCGTCGAAAAGCATACGATCAGAGAAGCTTTTCTTTGTTTCTGCCGACAAGTTCCCCAAAGAGAAATCGACAAGAAGATTAAGCATGTCTTGGAACTCCTGATCGCCATGGAAGCACTGAATAGCTTCATCCAAAAGCGACCACACGTTGTCAGATGCCTGGGGCGACTGCGCGCCATAGCTGCACAGGAAACGGAACGATGCCAAATGCAACGGTCCATTGTTCTCGTCAAAAAGCGCATCCTCAATACCGGGCAGCGCTTTCACGCACAAATCAGCATCATAGGAGCTCATCGCTGTAAGAACATCAATAAGAGCCCAACACGTACGAGCATCACGGGACTCAAGTGCATCGACCAGATCATCACCGTATGGCAAAAGCGCTTGCGCATTATCCTTGCTGCAATCTGCTAAAGCCAAAGCAGCTTCCTGGCGTTTCTTGCGCGATGAATCCGATAAATCAGCGATTAACTTTTCAATTTGTTTAGAAGCATCCGACATAACAAACTCCCATTAAAACAGCGATAAATCGCATTCAGTATACCCCGTTTTTGCAACGATTGGAAATCCTCATTTTGCTACAAAACAAGAAGCCCATGCAACATACAAAATCGAATCAGGAACGGAAAGAACAGACACCGAAAAGAAATGCAGGGTTATGAGGATTCGCGCGATCGCGAGGCGCGGTTGCAATCAAAGAATCGTTTGACCTGTACAGGGTGCACGAGGTGCCCGCTGCGGAAGAGGACGCGGCAATGGAGACTCAAGAGACGGGAGGCT
>CAKUDT010000096.1 GCA_934645125.1 uncultured Eggerthellaceae bacterium | reverse complement strand
TGGTTGACATCCACCACAATACCGCCCGCGCCATACAAATGCTTCGCCGCAACAGCGCATACCACGCGATCTGCACCAACCTGAGCTGGGTCTTTATACTTCAAGGACAGCCCCGTCTTCAAACCCGGTCCCACCGAGAGCACGCGACATCCGCATACCGCCCCCAGCGCAGCTTCCCACGCATCGGCGGCCAAAGGCACAATCGAGCACAAAATTGCCTGATTCGGAGCAGGCGCGTCCTTTGCCGCAAGGAACATGCGCAGCTCTGCTTCCAAGTCATCGGACGTTGCCCTCACGCGCGTAGCCGTAGTCCAATGCGCCACCAGCTGCCCGCGCAAAAACACGCCGCAGCTTGTTTCCGCATTCCCCAATTGCACTGCAAGCAGGCACTTTTCCTTGTTCTCTTCGCTCATTACCAGCACCGTCCGATGGTTATCTATCTATAAATATCCAACATTCACGCAGCCAAGCGTGTCCTTCTATTGTATACTACGCGGCGTAACCCGACTTCCCAAAAGGGGAAGCGGATATACGGAAAGAAGGAAAAAAGAAATATGGAAAGCACCAAAGGGCAACTCACCCTTCGCAGCGTCATCATTGGATGCATTGGCTGCGTAGTGATTACTGCCGCATCTCTGTACACCGCTCTGAAAATGGGCGCTCTCCCCTGGCCGATTGTTTTTGCGGCCCTTATCTCGCTGTTCTTCCTGCGCGCACTGAAATCGCGTTCGTTGAACGAGGCAAACGTAACCCATACCATCATGTCTGCTGGCGCTATGGTTGCCGGCGGTTTGGCCTTCACCATCCCGGGCATTTGGATGCTGGGCGCGGGCGATGTCTCGCTGACGCAGATGGTCCTCATCGCGCTTGCAGGAGTGCTGCTGGGTCTGGTGGCGTGCGGCCTGCTGCGTCGTCGCTTCATCGAGGAAGAAGAGCTTGAATTCCCCATGGGCCAAGCTGCTGCCGAAACGCTGTACGCGGGCAATAGCGGCGGCAAAGTGGGCGCGCAGCTGTTCGGCGCCATGGGCTTTGCGGGTGTTTTCGCAGCTCTGCGCGACGTTTTGGGCGCCATTCCTTCCATGGTTCTGGGCAACATCACTATCCCCGGCGTCATCTTCGGCGTTTACTTGAGCCCCATGATGCTCTCGGTTGGCTTCCTGGTGGGTACGGCCGCCATGGTCGCTTGGTTCTCGGGCGCATTGGCGCAGGTCGTTATCGTGGCAGGCGGTTCCGCTGCCGGCCTGTTCAGCGTTGCTGAAGGTCAAAGCATCAACAGCTGCCTGGGCATGGGCCTGATGATCGGCTTCGGCCTGGCCGTTGTGGTGAAGGACATCATCTTCCGCGCTATCCGCACGAGCAAAAGCAACAAAGCTGCAGCTGCAAAAGAATCCGCAGCTCAGAGCGCCAATGACAAAGAGAAGTTCACGGCTGGCATCATTGCGCTGGTTGCAGCTGTTATCGCGCTCGCACTGTGCATGATTGCAGGAATCGGCCCCCTCTCGAGCATTGTTATCGTGCTGTTCTCGTTTGTTACCGTTGCCATGGCGGCTCAGTCAGTTGGTCAGACGGGCATTGACCCCATGGAGATTTTCGGCCTAATCGTGCTGCTTATTGTTGCCGCGTTCGGCGACACGCCCCAAATGCAGCTGTTCTTCGTGGCGGGCGTTATTGCTATTGCCTGCGGCCTGGGCGGCGACGTTATGAACGACTTCAAAGCCGGTCACATCATTGGCACAAGCCCGAAAGCCCAGATCATTGGTCAGACAATCGGCGGCATCCTGGGCGCATTCATCTCTGCAATCGCGCTGTACGCACTGGTATCGAACTTCGGCACCGATGCATTCGGCCCCGGCAAAGAATTCGTTGCGGCACAAGCAAGCGTTGTTGCGAACCTGGTTGGCGGCATCTCCTGCCTGCCGGCATTCATCGTTGGCATTGTAGCCGGCTTCGTGCTGCACTGCGTGGGTGGCCCGTCCATGATGATCGGCCTGGGCATCTACCTGCCGTTCTACCTTTCATTCACGGCATTCCTGGGTTGCATCATCAAGCTTGCCTACGATGCCATCGCGAAATCGCATCGCGCTTCGCTTTCCGCCGAAGAGCAGGAGAAGCGCAAGGCGCAGTCCGAACAAACCGGCTTGATTATTGCATCGGGCCTGCTGGGCGGCGAGTCCATTGTAGGCGTGCTCTCGGCGATCTTCGCTTTGTTCTTGCTGTAGAATATATCGTGCTGTGCGGCTCATAGCTGCGCCGTCAACATTTGGCGCACACCGCTTCACCGCATAGCTTTGAACACTCCAGGGCGCTTGCAACGTGGGCTGCAGGCGCCCTTTCTTTTGCTCTAAAACACCTTCTTGCGCCCCAGAGCTCTTCTTTGCCGCAGCAGCGTTGCCACAAACGCATTGCCACAACTGCGTTGCCGCAACCGCGTAACTTTTCTTTTTCGACGCAGACGCCAAGATAGTTACCTTGAAGCAACATTGAACGCACAATGTCAGATAAAATGTCCCTACTCAACAAGCAGCAGAAGGAAACGAGAAGAAGCCCGCAAGCAAAAAACGCGCAGGCTTGCCGACCGCCAACAAAAAACACGGAACCGAGAAAAACATATGACAGCATCAAGCGCGAAGAACGCAACAAGCAACACCATCAATGCCGCAGCAGGCAACGAACCCGCAGTTCAGGATGCTGCTTTTACAACTGCCCCAACAGCGCAAACAGGCGAAGAAACGCCTGCTACCCTCCCTATCCCCCGCGGTACCGGCTTCTCCATTATGGGAGACTCCATGAGCACGCTGGGCGGCTTCATTCCCCCCAGGTGGCGCTGCCACTACGAAGGCGAAGTCTCCATTCCTGGCGTGGACTGCGAAGGAGCCACGTGGTGGGGCCAAGTCATTCAGCACTTTGGCGGACACCTGGTTGCCAACTCGTCGTTTTCCGGATCCACCGTGGAAGGTTTCGGCTTCCCTGCAGGTTGCTCGGCCGCACGTGCAGAGGGTCTTATCGGCATCGAGGGAGAGAAACCCCAGGTCGTGCTTGTATTTATGGGCATCAATGATTACGGATGGGGCAGCGCGCGCAACCAAGTAATGGGCATGAGCGCCTCGCGCAGTGCGAATCCCAACGACCTGGGCAGACAAGAACCCGTAGCGCTCACCGTTGACCACGATGCGCTCCAACGCTTCAAAAGCGCGTACGCGGCCATGCTCGACAACATCCACGCCGTAGCGCCCGATGCCCAAATCTGGTGCTTGACGCTCGCACCCGCTTTTACGGGGAGCACGAAAGATACAGGAGCTGAAGCTGCTAGCGAAAGCCCGCTGTTCATCTACCGCATTCGCGGCATTGACCTGGACGAATACAACGAAGCCATCCGTGCATGCGCGCAAGAAGCCGGCGCACATATTGCCGATGTGCGCGCGTTTGGCGTTGATTACGAATCCGTTGACAACACGCATCCCTCTGCGCTGGGCATGAAGCAAATCGCATCCATGACCTGCGCCCAAATGGAGGGCAAGCCTGCGAGCGTCGCTGCCTGCGCCGCTGCGTATCCCACGCTTGCAAGCGCACCGGCATCGCGTCGTCATTGCGATAAAACCACCTGCGAAGGATGCCGCCTCTCCCCCGTTACGCCCACTTCCTGGATTCTGACCTGCGGAAAAGCACACTTATAGTTTTATAATCAACAGACTTCTTTCTTTGCGCGTCTGATTTTAGGGAAGCGTGCTTGCATTATGAACTATTTTGTGTAATACTGTATTACGCAGAAGGGAGGCAGTAATGAGCAGAATGGCAACAGCACGTATACCCGATGAAATCTACGATCAGGGAACGCAACGTCTCGAGGAATTGGGAATAGGCACCACTGACCTTGTTCGCGCCGCCTTCAACTATCTGCTTGCAACGGGCGAATTACCCAAACCCCCCGTCAAACAGAAATCGGTGCGAAAAATGACCGTCCAGCAAAAGAAAGAGCTCGCAACAAAAATGGCAGCATCGCGCTTAACGATTACACTGCCCTCCAACTGGGATTACAAAAAAGAGCTCGAGAAAGGAAAATGGGCGGACTATGAAGCTCTTGCTTGACACCAATGCGCTTATTGACCACGTAGCACAAAGGCAGCCTCACTGCAAGGCTATAGACGAGCTTTGCGTTGCGTCCTATTTTGGCGACATTGAGCTTTGGGTTCCTGTGCAGTCATTCCTTGATGCACTCTATTCGTTGCGAAAAATGACAGATCAGCGAACTTTACGCAATGCATTCATAGGATGTCTTGAGTTTTTCCACCCCTGCGGAAGCCGCGCAAACGACCTTCTAGCTGCATTGAAATCAAACTGGCCCGATGTCGAAGACTATCTTATTGCATGCAGCGCGACACATGTTGACGCGAACTATCTTGTCACAAGAGACATCACTGGCTTCGCTTCGTCAAAAGTAAAAACAATAACCCCCGATGAAGCAATCAAAATGCTTCGAGAAAAGGGGCTCACCTATGAGAAAGTCGAACTATAAACCCAGTGCCCTTCCTAGCGCGCCAGCCAGAACGCAGGGCGAATCGCGTACTTGTCGTTGTCCACGAAGCAGCCATACGTAAACACGCTGCCATCGCTGAGCACCAGGCACGCATGGTTGGGGTTTTCGCTGGGCGTGCGCAGCCACCAGCGGCAAACGTCGCCCTCATCCAGCCACACGCCGCGCTTCTTCGCGAAATCCGTGCACGTGCAAATGCGCTGTTCAGGCTTATCGAAGAAACGATTCGCCTGATTAACGGATAGCAGAAACACTTTTTCACGCGCCAGCGTTTCCGTAAGATTCTCGTGGCCCTTCGTGGTCACGCCGTCTTCGTTGCTTACCAAAATACGCGCGCGTTCCTCGGGCGTGAAAGCACCTTGCAAAAACTCGCTGTTCAGCCACTTGCGAATGGAGCTTCCCTGCCAATCAACGTTCACGTCCAACTCGTTATACGGACGGCAATCAATGCCGTGGACAGAAAGAACGAGCGCCTTCTCATCATCGCAATGCAGCGCGAACCACTCAATGTCTTCGCCGCCCCAGCTGCCCATGGTAACAAAAGAGCTCCTGGTCATAGGAGTATGAATCGCTTTCTTTGCAGCAGCGGCCGTATCAGACTCAGGCGCAACCGACAATGCGGCGCCCGCGATTCCCGCTCGATCGCTTTTCAGCTGCTCAAGCATCGCAAGCGGAAACCCGCAGTTCGGACACGCCACCGCGTAAGAAGAAATCCGATGTTCGCATTCAGGGCAACTAATCAGCGCCATACAAGAAGCTCCTTTTCATGGAAGACACGAAACCACTCAGTCGAAGCCGCGCGCAAGCAAGCATCACCTGCTTTTTCGCACGCGACTTTCGCACCTGTTCAAGAATCGTGCCTATTTTACACGACCGCGCCGCCGCATGCCACCTACTCCACCGTAACGCTCTTCGCCAAGTTGCGCGGCTGGTCAACGTCGCATCCGCGTAACAACGCAATGGAGCGCGCGAACAGCTGCAACGGAACGCTGGCCGTAATGGGAACGAAGCAATCACGCACTTTCGGGATGTAAATCACGTAATCGGCATGCGCTTTAATGTCCTCGTCGCCTTCTGTGGCAATAACCACAATCTTCGCACCGCGCGCACGGGCTTCCTGCAAATTGCTGACCACTTTGTCATAAACCGGCCCGCGCGTTGCAATGGCAATCACGGGGAAGCCGTCGGAAATAAGCGCGATGGGTCCATGTTTCATTTCGCCCGCCGCATATGCTTCCGCGTGCAGGTAGCTGATCTCTTTCAGCTTTAACGCACCTTCGTAGCTGGTCGCCGCGCCCATGCCGCGCCCAATGAACAACGCGCTCGTAGCATCTACACATGCACGCGCCGCTTCATCAATGGCCGATGTGTCGGACAGGATTTCCTCGACTTGCTGCGCCGTTTCCGCCAACTCGCGGAACAGCGCGCGAATCTCCGAAGAGC
>CAKUDT010000095.1 GCA_934645125.1 uncultured Eggerthellaceae bacterium | reverse complement strand
TTATGCAAAATCCCGATGCGCAAGTTGTGACCGATAAGGTATGGCATGAGCTGGCATTTGGCCTGGAAAGCTTGGGCTGCGATCAGCGTACCATGCGTTTGCGCGTAGCAGAGATGGCAAGTTATTTCGGTATTCAGGGCTGGTTTCATAAGGACGTAAAAGAGCTATCGGGTGGCCAAAAGCAGCTGTTGAACCTGGCATCGATTATGGCCATGCAGCCAAGCGTTCTGGTTTTGGACGAGCCAACAAGTCAGCTTGACCCCATTGCTGCTGCTGACTTCCTGAATACGGTGCGTAAAATCAACTTGGAGCTGGGTACTACCATCATTTTGTCGGAGCATCGCTTGGAAGAAACGTTCTCGGCGGCCGACCGCGTTCTTGTTATGAAGCAGGGCCGCATTCTGGCCGACGGCGAACCGCATGAAGTGGGCCAGCGCCTTATTGTTGCCAACGATGAAATGGCAGCCGCTCTACCTGCGCCGATGCGTATTTTCTACGGCGTGAATTCGGGTGCGAAATCTGCCCAGGTTGAGGCGCTTGATTGTCCTTTGACGGTGCGTGAAGGCCGCACGTGGCTCACGCGCAACTTCAGCGACATTCCTGCCGATGCCCGTGCGTTGCCCGATGCGCAAGCGTACGAGGAAACGGACGACAACATTGTGCTGTCCTTCAAGGACGTTTGGTTCCGCTACGACCGCGAGCTTCCCGATGTTTTGCGCGGAACATCGTTTGACGTGCATAAGGGAGAGCTGTTTGCGCTGGTGGGCGGCAATGGCACGGGAAAATCCACATCGCTCAAGTGCGCGTGCGGCATCAACAAGCCGTATCGCGGCACAATTCGCATCAAGGGTAAAAAGATCAAGGAATGGAAGGGCAACGATCTGTTCAAAGGTTGCATTGCAATGCTCCCCCAAGATCCGCAAAACCTGTTTGTGAAAAAGACGGTCCGCGCCGATTTGCAAGAGATGCTTACCGACAAGAAGCTCAGTACAGAAGAGGTGCAGCAGAAAGTTCTGGAAGTCGCTCGTACGTGCGATATCGAGCGCTTGCTGGATTCTCATCCGTACGATCTTTCAGGTGGTGAGCAGCAACGCGCCGCACTGGCGAAGGTGCTGTTGTGCGAACCCGAGATTTTGCTGTTAGATGAGCCAACGAAGGGAATTGATGGGTTCTTCAAGCGCGAGCTTGCTGGCGTATTGGCGCGTTTGCGCGAGCAAGGGAAGACCATCGTCATGGTATCTCACGATATCGAGTTTTGCGCGCATTACGCAACGAGCGTTTCGATGTTCTTCGACGGCGGCATTGTTACCACGAACACTCCGCGTCGCTTCTTCGCACAAAACAGCTTCTATACAACGTCGGCGAATCGCATGAGCCGTCATATGTTCCAGAATGCCATTATCGATGAGGATGTGATTGCGTTATGCAAGAACGCGTAAACAGCAAGAAGACGGTTGCCATTACCGTTGTATGCATTGCCTTGATAGTGGCAACGCTGGCTTCCACGGTGCTGTACGGCAACGAGCAATATTATCTGTCGAGTGTTGTTATCGCGATCTGCACGATGGTGCCGTTTTTTGCCTCGTTCGAAGGTCGTGCTCCCCAGGCGCGCGACCTGGTGGTGTTGGCGGTGCTCATTGCGCTTGCGGTGGCATCGCGCGCGGCGTTCTTCTGGTTCCCGAATTTCAAGCCCATTGCGGCAATCGTCATTCTTGCCGGTATTGCTTTTGGTCCGCAAGCAGGCTTTATGACCGGTGCGCTTTCCATGCTGGTGAGCAATTTCATGTTCGGGCAAGGTCCGTGGACACCTTGGCAGATGCTTGCTTTCGGCTTGGCGGGTCTGGTGTTCGGCATTTTGTCTCAGAAAGGTAAAATCCCTAGCAAAGATTACACGCGCAAACAGGTATTTTTTCTCACGGTGGGCTCGTTTTTCTTCACGTGGTGCATTATTGGCCCGCTTCTGGATGTGTGTGCGCTGTTCTTGATGGTCAACGATATTACGCTTGAAAGCGCGCTTGCCATTTTTGCATCGGGTGTTCCCGTGAATCTAACGCGCGCGATTGCAACGGCAATCCTTATGTTCTTGATTGCAAATCCGTTGCTCGACAAGCTCGAGCGCGTAAAAGTGAAGTACGGAATGGGCGAATAGGCGGCTCTATCGTGAGATTCGATTCGTATCATCCGGCGCTTAACCTGCTGTTCTTCGCAGCAGTTATTGCGGCGGCGCTCTTATGGAATCATCCGATTTTTATCGGTATCGGTTTCGTGTGCGCATTGGTCTATTCGTTTGTGCTCAAGGGCCGTAAAGCGATTATCTTTGCTCTTATTGCGTTTGTGTTTCCGTTTGTGTGGAGCGCATGGTTCGCTTACAACACGCATTTTGGCATAACGAATCTAGGCGAAACGTTTATTGGCAACAACATTACGCTAGAGTCGTTAGCGTTCGGCTTTGCGCAAGGATGCCAGATTTCTACGGTGCGTCTCTGGATGGTGTGCGTGTTTGAGCTGTTCACGGCCGATAAGGTTGTTTACCTTTTGGGACGCGTTTCGCCGCGCTTGGCGCTGCTGTTGGCAGTGGCACTGCGTGCGATACCCCTGGTTGCAGAGCGGTCGGTGCGCGTGAACATTGCGCAAAACGGCATTGGTCGCGGGTCGGGCTGCGGAAACTTCTTTGAGCGTGCGCGAAACTGGGTGCGCCGTGTATCGATTGTCATCACGTGGAGCATCGAGCGCTTTGCGGAGATGTCGGATTCTATGCGCAGTCGCGGATCGTTGTTGCGCGGGCGCAGCGCCTATTCGCTGTATCGTTTTGATGCGCGCGACCGAACGTTGGTAATCACGATGTTCATTCTTATCACGGTATGCGTGATAGGCATGTTGCTCACGCAGACGTCCATTCAGTACAACCCTCAGATCATCTTTAATCGTATGACGTTGCTGAGTCTGGTGTTTTATGGTGCATACTTGGTATTTTGCCTTCTTCCGGCTGCGCTGCAGATTGTGGGAGAATGGCGTTTCAAGAATTTGCTTTCTCATGTTGAGGCGCGCGATTTGTAGGAAGGAAACGGAGTCGCTGCGCTTGGATGTGAAGGCGGGGAATAGGAAGTGGAGTCTCAGGAAGAGGTGCTTGCATGGCAAAGGTGAAAACAAAGAAGCGCGTGTTCAACGCGATAATGGCCGCAGCAGCGGTGATTATTGTGGTTGCAGGCGTGATGCTGGCGCTTGATTTCAAGGGTGCACCATCGCCCGTGGCGTCTTCTGCGTCTTCGGGCAATGCAGCGGTGCTTACTACGTGCGAGAAATCGGGCAATGTGAACATCGTGCGAAGCGGCTTGGGCTATGCGTTGGAAAACGACACGAAACTCAAGGCGGGCGATCAGGTTGAGACGCTTTCTGCTTCTAGCATTGCGCTTTCTCAGGAAGGATACACGGTCAGCCGCTTGGGTGCGCGTACGACTGCTGTTGTTCAGGAGAAGAATGACGCGTTCACGATGTCGTTGAAGCAGGGCACCGCGCTTGTCTGGGCAAAGACAGCGCTCGGTCTGTCGTTGTGCGATGATGAAGCAACGGCTGTGCCTTCCCAGGAAGCTCTGCTGCTTTTGACGCAAGAGCAGGGCAGCGCTTCTGTTGCGGTTCTGGGCGGTTCCGTAGAATGCGCAGGCGTTGAGGCGCAAGCTACCGCAGGTCAGACCATCACGTTGCTGAAAAGCGATGGCGCTTGGCAAGCTTCGGTAGATGAGCTGTCTGAGAAATCGCTTCAGGATGAAACGATCAAATCCATTGAGACGTTCAGTGATGAGGGAGCGAAGTGCTACTACTCGCTTGATGAGCTGCAAGAGATTGTGGACAAGCGCATTGCCGAGCGCGAGAAGGCGCAGCAAGAAGCCATTAACTCTGGTGTGGTCTCGGGCAATGCGGAAGCGGGTGGCTCTTCGGGACAGACGCTTCCGACCTGCACGATTGAGATTCGCTGTGACACCATCCTGGACAATTGGAGCGATTTGGAAAAGGGAAAAGAAGGGTACGTTCCCTCGAATGGCACGATTTTAGCAACGTCCACCGTGTCGTTTAAGGAAGGCGATACCGTGCTTGACGTACTGAAGGCTGTGTGCAAAGCGGCAGATATTCAGCTCGAATACTCATTCAGCGCGTTGTATGGTTCGAGCTATGTCGAAAGTATCAACAACCTGCGTGAAAAAGAGTGTGGTGATGAATCGGGCTGGATGTACAAGGTGAACGGCTGGTTCCCGAATTACGGCTGCTCGAAGTACGAGCTGCATGACGGTGACGTTATTGTGTGGTGCTACACCTGCAAGGGTCTGGGCGCTGATGTAGGAGGTGGCATGTAATGGCTGGGAAGAAGAAAGCATTGCGTACGGTTTTGCAGCGGGCAACTTGCCTGGCTTTAAGTGTGACGCTTGTTGCGGGTTTATCGCTTGCGCCTGCATTCGCTTATGAGCCGAAAGGCGGCTCGGGCTTTGATGGAGCGGGACAGGCGCAGTGGAGTGCGGTGAATGGCGCGGTTGAGCAGGATGCAGCACAAGGTGGTTCTACGGGGAATGGCGCCGCTGTTGACGGAGTCGAAGCTGGATCGGGCGATGCGGCCGGTGCAGGTGCTGCAACCGATAACGGCGAATCCGCTGGCCAAGGCGGCGATAAGGCTTCTGCGGCCGGACAAGGCAAAGATCTTTCTTTGGCCGAAGCGGCACAGCGCGCGAAAGATGCTGCTCAAAAAGATGCTGCCGGCAATGAAGAAGCCGATGAGCCGTCCGAAGATGAACTTGCTCCCCTGACGCAGGACGTTTCGTCGGAGTGGCCGAACTTCCGTGGCAATGCGTATAACAACGGCATTGTGAACTTCGACATCCCGACCAGCGCCGAAGAGAGCCAGCTTTTGTGGGCGAAGAAGATGGGCGAGGGTTGGAGCAATGCGGTAAGCACTCAGCTTATTGTTGATGGTTGCATTGTGTTCATGGCGAATACGACCATATATAAAGTGAACATGAGTTCGGGTGCTATTGTCGCGCAAGGCACGATGTGCGAAAAATTCAACTGGGGTTATACGCCGTTTGCGTATGGCGAAGGCAAGATTTTCGTCTCGCTTGCATCGGGCAAGGTGCAAGCATTTGATGCGACCACGCTGGAATCGCTGTGGGTCTACACCGACCCCTTGGGTGGCCAGTCGGTGTCACCCGTGGTGTATTCCGATGGCTACGTGTACACGGGCTTCTGGAAGAGCGAGAAAAAAGATGCGAACTACGTTTGCCTGAAGGCCGAAGATGAAGACCGCACGCAGGCGACCGAGGCAAAAGAAGCTACTTGGACTATGGTGAACAAGGGTGGTTTCTACTGGGCAGGCGCTCTTGCTGCTGGCAATTACCTGGTGATTGGCGGCGATGATGGCACAACTGCCGATGCGGGCACCTCGATGCTGCGTTGTGTGAACAAATACGATGGTACCGTGGCAAGCACGCTTGAGTTGAGCGGTTTGGGTGACCAGCGTAGTGCGATTTGCTATGCACCCGAACTGGGCAAAATCTTCTTTACCACGAAGAGCGGCTATATTTGCAGTGCTTCGTTTTCGGCGTCTTCTGGCCAGCTGAGTAATCTGTCTTCTTCTCATGTGTGGGAAGGCGCTGCCAGCACATCGACGCCTGTTTACTATAAGGGCAAACTCTATTTCGGTGTAGGTGCTGCGTTCGATGGCGGCTCTCATTGCCGTTTCGTGGTTGCCGATGCTTCTACTCTTAAGACAATCGGTTCGGCGGAGGCATGGGGCGATGTGAAATCTTCGCCGTTGTTGAGCACGGCTACGGAAGATAGCGGATATCTGAGCTTCTACTTCACGTGCAATCGCAAGCCGGGCGGCATTTATGTTGCCAAGGTGAATAACGACTGCTCGAGCGATTCCGATATAGAAATTTCAGAAATTTACGATGCGGCGGGGCGCGAGGAATACTGCATTACGAGCATTATCGCAAGCTCGGATGGCACGATGTACTACAAGAACGACTCAGGGCATGTG
>CAKUDT010000094.1 GCA_934645125.1 uncultured Eggerthellaceae bacterium | reverse complement strand
GTAAGCGGCCACGCAAATGCCAATAACAGCACAGATGGGGGCCATGATTGCTATATAAGCACTCACCTATTTCCTCCTTTAACGTTCCAATACGATTCGTATTTCCCTTCGGCCTGGCATTCTGAGTCGAAGGGAAATAGCCTGTCTATTTTAGTCAATTTGTAGAATTTTTGAAGCCTTTTCTTTTGTTTTTTGACCGTATACAGGGCAAAAGGCTGCAAAGATGAAGAAAATTTACCAGAAAGTAACGTTTCGGGTACATAGGGAAAGCGAATGGCGCCCTTAAAGAGCGCGACAAACTGTCCTATAAATTATCGCGACACCACTGAATATTGCCCATAACCGTGCGAATAAGCTCATCAGTTGATTCGAACACTATCATAGGGCGTAAAAACGCAACGAACTCTAAGCGCAAGCGCTGTCCATAAATGTCCTCGTTGAAGTCAAGGATATGTGCCTCCACATTCGCGTGCGCCGCTTCCCCGAACGTTGGAGCGCCCCCTACCGACACAGCCGCTTTATAGCGCTTTCCATTTTCGGTCTGCGCATACGCGCCATACACGCCTTCGCCTAACGAGTACAAATCCGAAGGAATGGTGACGTTTGCCGTACGAAAGCCCATGTCGCGACCTTCGCCGCGCCCGCTTTCAACGATTCCTTCCAGCGCAAAAGGGCCACCAAGCAGCTTGTTGGCCTCTTCGATGTTGCACGCTGCCAGCAATCCGCGAATACGCGTTGCCGTAATGGGCGCATCATCAAGTGCAAACAACTCGTAGCCACGTACGTCCATACCACGCAGAGCACCCCAGCTCGTCATGGTCGCAACGCTGCCCTGCGCTTTCGCGCCAAAATGAAAATCGTTTCCCACGTGAATTGAAGCAGGAATGTTGTTCGCGAAAACGCTCTGGAGAAATGCCTGCGGAGAAAGCGAGAAAAATTTCCTGGTTGTCGGCAGCGCCAACACATACGTTGCACCGAGTTCATCGAGCACGCGAAGACGGTGATCGTTTGACATAAGCTTTTTCAGCTTGTCGGGACGAAACGTTTCATCGGGATCTTGCGCGAACGTGATAATGGCACTCGGAGCTTCCCTGCGCTGCGCATCTTCCAGGGCTTTATCTATAATGAAGCGATGCCCCAAATGCACGCCGTCGAATACGCCGAACGCACACGATGCCCCCTTAAGGACGCAGCATTCCCGGAAATCGCCGCTCACTTCCACAATCATAAGTCCCTCCCCTTTCGCATGACCGAAGGATTGAACACGCAATCAGCTTTCCATTTCGATTCCGTACTGCTGTAGCGATAAATCGCTGCAAGCTTGTTTTCATAGACGACAGAAATATACTCGCCTTCGGTTGGCGCCGCAGTGCTTCCGTGATACGTGGGAAAACAACAGTCACCCTGATGCTGGGCGGCATCACACGGCTCTTCCATAAGGCTGACCTGGAATGGCATGAGCGCGTTACCGTTCGCAAGACGCGCATGAGCCGCATCGTCAACGTAGGCAAAGCGATATTCCAAAAGCGGCAGCGGATCAAGCGCGCTTTTCGTAGAAAGCTGCTCTAACGTTTCAAGGCTCACGCAATCGTCCACCGAAAGACAACCAGAACGAGTGCGGCGCAGTTCGGCAACGTGGGCAACCGTACCTAATGACCTGCCTAAATCACGCGCAAAGGAGCGAATATACGTCCCTTTCGAAACGCTCACTTCCAAGTGCCAACGCGTATAAGGGCACGTCTCATCAGGAGAAATAAGCTCAATGAACGAAACGTCGTAAATCTCAACCGCGCGCGGCTCAAGTTCCACCACATTTCCTTTACGAGCCTCATCACACGCTTTCTTGCCATTCTTTTTAAGCGCGGAATACAGCGGCGGAATCTGCATGATTTTGCCGGAAAGCGTCTTTACGTACGAAGCGGCAAATTCTCGGTCGAACACCACCGCGGGAACATCCGCTTGCTCGATAACTGCACCTTCCCTATCGTCGGTTTCCGTAGCGGCGCCGAACGCAACATCAACAAGATACGTTTTATCATGACCCACAAGATACTTATCAAGCCTGGTCGCAGGACCAACGCACACAATAAGGACGCCTGATGCCTGCGGATCAAGGGTACCCGCATGCCCTACGCGCTTCTCGCCGAAAATCCTACGGCAACGCGAAACAACGTCATGCGAACTCATACCGCATGGCTTGTCAACGCCTACCACCAGCGAAAGGCCCGATTCTCCCCGCTTCACCGTACTACTGTTCCTTCCACATCTCTTGCAAATATACGCACAATTCTTCTTTTACCTGGGCGAATACATCCACAATAGCGCCTTTAAGCGTCATGCCGGCCGCCGCTTTATGGCCGCCGCCGCCATGCTCAAACGCAAAGACGGCAATATCGGTACCGTCTTTCGAGCGCAAGCTCCCGCGAACGTTTTCCTCGGTTTCGCGCAATGTGCAAGCAACGCGCACGCCATCGATGCTGCGCAGCGTGTTCACGATGTTATCCGCGTCGGTTTTCGCCGCGCCCACGCAGGCGAAATCATCAAGCGTGATATACGTCACGGCAAGCGCACCGCCCAAAAGAAGCTCCATGCGCGCAATGGCGCGATTCTCCAGTTGCAAAGAAGCAATGCTGCGACGCTGGAAAATTTGCGTGCAGACCATCTCCAGGTCGGCGCCACATTCCAACATCTCTGCAGCGCAACGGAACGCAAACGGATTAGCATTTTGGTATTGGAAGCGCCCTGTATCGGTGACCAAGCCCGTGAAAGCACACAGAGCAATATCTCCGCTGCGGTCAACGCCCAGCTCGCCTATAAGCTGCCACACGTTGAGCGTATTCGATGCTGCATTGGGATCAACGTAATTCAACGTAGAAATAGCTTCTTTGTTCGCATGATGATCCAAGGTGATTGTAAAACCCACATGCTTGTGAAGCGATGCGGCAGCTTGACCCATGCGCTCATGATTCGGCACGTCAACCGTAATAACGCATGACTCCGCCACCGGAGAAGCTGCATCTGCGGCTGCCGCAGGCGCCGTGGATTCGCAAGCGCCCACCATCTGCTCAAGCAGCTCAGCCGCCGGCACCATATCATGCACACCCGGCAGAAAACCCAACGACGTATCGACGCTCAATGCATCCGTTGCCAGCACGCATTGCGCCTTCTTGCCCAGCCGATGCAACGCATGCTTGAGCGCAAGCTGCGATCCAATGCAGTCGCCATCGGGGCTTACGTGGCCCACGATAATATAATTGTCGTGCTCGCGCAGCGCTTGGGCAATTTGCGCCAGCGTGGCATTCGTTTGGGGTGTGGGCGCCATCATGCATCATCCTTTACTGTTTTTTCGTCGCCACTCTTACTGCTTCTTGCAGCTTCCATTGCGGCGTTTACGTCACAACATTCGCGTCACAACATTCGCGCCAGGGCCGCCCTGGCACCAACGCGAATCACCTGCGAATCCTCAAAGGGGCGCAGGCCTTACGCCCACGCCCCTTGCTCAATCGTAACTCTGCGAACCTGTTCAACAAGCAAAATTACTCGTTGTAGATGTCGTCCCCTTCCTGCGGGACATACGCAGGACGCGTTTCCTCTTTTGCCAACGCATTGGCAATACGCTGAGCCTCATCTACGCTGGTATCCAGAATAAAACGAAGCTCCGGAGCAACACGCCGGGTCAAACGTTTAGCAAGAAGCGAACGAATGCGGCCTTTCGCTTTCTCGAACGCAGCTTGCGCTTCTTCGTACTCACCCACCGGCGCCGCATAGAACACGTTGCAAGCGCTGCGGTCAAAACTCACTTCGCAACCAGTAATCGTTACCTGGTTCAAGCGCGGGTCGGAAATATCGAACAGCAAAATGCTCGCAATGTTCTCCTGCGCCTGCGCGTTCAATTTACGACTTGACGAATTCTGTTTCATGGGAACTCCTCTCGATCGCTTTTACTGCCTTTGCGAGCGCGCTACTCCGTGCGCTCGACTTCTACGTTGCGGAAGCCTTCGATGGTATCGCCCACCTTGATATCCTGGTAGCCATTCACGCCAATACCGCATTCGTAACCCTGCTTGACCGACTTCACGTCGTCCTTGAAACGCTTCAACGAAGACAAAACACCTTCGAAGATAACGGTGCCGTCACGAACCACGCGTACCTGGTCATCGCGGCTCAGCTCGCCTTCAACAATATAGCATCCGGCAATGTTGCCAACCTTGGGAACGCGGAAAACATCGCGAACTTCGGCAATACCGGTATCTTTTTCGACGATATCCGGCTTAAGCAAGCCAACGCGTGCAGCGTTGATGTCTTCGAGCGCCTGATAGATAACGCGATACAAGCGGATATCGACTTTTTCCTTCTCGGCCTGCTGCTTCGACTTACCAGTCGGACGCACGTTAAAGCCAATGATGATGGCATCGGATGCCGCAGCCAAGGTAACGTCGGTCTCGGTGATGCCACCAACGGCCGCATGCACGATGTTGATCTTGACTTCGCTTTGATCCATCTTGTCGAAGGCGTCGCGCAGCGCTTCAATGGAGCCCTGAACGTCGGCCTTGATAATCAGGTTCAAGTCGGTCTGCTTGCCCTCTTCAATGCGGTTGAACAAGTCGTCAAGCGACATATGGCTCTTCGTTTCCTGCTCTGCCAAACGGGCACGCAGCGCGCGCTCTTCCGCCAGCTTGCGGGCATCGCGTTCGTCTTCGAACACGCGGAATTCGTCGCCCGCCGTGGGAACGGAGTTCAGGCCCAAAATCTCAACCGGGTCAGACGGATACGCAGCCTTCACATGATCGCCCTTCGGGTTCACCAGGGCGCGCACACGGCCGTACGACGTGCCGGCAACCACCGTATCGCCCGGCTTGAGCGTACCGCGCTGCACCAAAACAGTAGCAACGGGGCCACGGCCCTTGTCCAGATTTGCCTCGATAACAAAGCCGGAAGCAAGCGCATCGGGATTCGCGCGCAGACCCAAAACGTCAGCCTGCAGCAAAACGGTTTCCAGCAGCTCATCCACATTCAAATGCTTTTTCGCGGAAACGTTGACGAACATGTTCTCGCCGCCCCACTCTTCGGGGATGATGCCGTACTGCGTAAGTTCCTGACGTACGCGCTCGGGGTTCGCGCCTTCCTTATCGATCTTGTTCACCGCAACAACAATCGGCACATTTGCCGCCTTCGCGTGGTTGATCGCCTCGATGGTCTGCGGCATAACGCCGTCATCGGCGGCAACAACCAAGATGATAACGTCGGTGACCTGCGCACCACGGGCACGCATTGCCGTAAACGCCTCGTGACCAGGGGTATCGATGAACGTAATCTGATGATCCATCAGGTTGACCACCGAAGCGCCGATATGCTGCGTAATGCCGCCCGCTTCGCCTGCCGCAACGCCGGAATGGCGAATGGCGTCAAGCAAAGACGTCTTGCCATGGTCAACGTGACCCATAACGGTAACAACAGGCGGACGCGGCTTCAAATCCTCATCGGAGTCGTTGTAAACCACTGCGTACTCCTCTTCAGGAGATACCACGCGGCACTTCTTATTCAAGTCATCGGCAATAAGCTCAATCAGGTCATCGCTCATCGACTGCGTAAGCGTGAGCACCTGGCCCAGCATGAACAAGCGCTTGATGACTTCGTTCGGCTGCACGCCAATGAGCTCGGCAAACTTGGAAACGCTTGCACCCTGGGGGATCTCAACAACCGATTCGTCCAGAACAAGCGAAGGATCCAAGCCGCGCTCGATAGCCTGCTGTTCGGCTTTCTCACGTGCTTCCTTCGCACGCTTCTCCTTGCGCTTCTTACGGCGACCTTCGCCTTCCGTGGAAGCAGCGGCAACGGCGGCACGCGCCTCGGCAAGCACCTTATCGCGCTGCAGCTTTTCAGCCTGAACGGCCATCTGCGCGTAACGATCGGGGCCTTCCTCCTGCGGAGCCTGCACCAGTTCGTCTACCTGGGGCTCAGCTGCACGCTTGCGACCCATCTTCTTGGCCGGCTGCTCATCGGATGCACCCGACGCATTGCGATTGGCTTTTGCGCCCTTCGAAGAAGCAGCTTTCGCCTTCTCTTTTTCCATCTTTGCATCTTGCTGCATACGCTGCTG
>CAKUDT010000093.1 GCA_934645125.1 uncultured Eggerthellaceae bacterium | reverse complement strand
GTGAACTGCCGACGCGTAAGGCTGCGAATCCGTGCCGCAAGCTCTTCTAAGTGGAATGGCTTCGTCAGGTAATCGTTTGCGCCCGCATCCAGGCCAGCCACTTTATCGGCCACTTCTCCGCGCGCCGATAAGATAAGAACTTTTGTCTCGCTGTCCGTTTCCCGCAGCTCTTTGAGCACGGTCATGCCATCTGCATCGGGAAGGTTCAAATCAAGAATTACCAGGTCAAACCGCTCAAATGAAAGAACATCCATCGCGCTTTGCCCGTTGTGGCAGCAATCAACGCTGTAATCAAGGTGGCGTAAGCTGCGCGCAATTGCATCGCAAAGCGCCTTTTCGTCTTCCACAATTAAGATACGCACAAAGCCTCCTGTCCATGCGGCGGGTCACCGCGGCTTTCTCGCAGCGCCCTTTCGCGCAGCGCGACCGCGCACGCAACGTCAGAGCACCCCGCCTTACCCGCAGCGCCCTTTCGCACGGGCCACATCGTTGCCGCAAACCCTACACAATCGCGTCCGTTGCCTTAACGCGGATTTTATATCACCTGTGGTCTAATGGAGCGCGAAATGAAGGAAGTGATGAGATTGTCCAAATATGCAAAAGCAATAGCCCAAGTTGCCCTGCTGATTGCCGGCGTTGCGCTGTTGTGTTTCGGCGTCATGCGTGGCGAAGCGGACCTGGTGCTGGGCAAGGCGATACGACTGTGTTTGGAGTGCATCGGAATTGGATAAGAAGAAACCGCGCGTGTCGTTGTTCCTAAGCCGTTTTCGCAGCTGGATTCAAGCGGGAGCAACGCTGCTCACCAACATACACTTGCCGAACTTCGTCAAAGGCGGAATCTACCAGGGCGAAGGCAAAGCGGTCTGCGTCCCCGGCCTGAACTGCTACTCCTGTCCCGCCGCCACGGGTGCGTGTCCCATTGGCGCGTTTCAGTCAGTGGTGGGGTCATCGAAATTCAGCTTCTCCTATTATGTAACGGGATTCCTCATTCTACTAGGAGTGCTGCTCGGGCGTTTCATCTGCGGTTTCTTGTGTCCCTTTGGCTGGTTACAAGATTTGCTGCACAAAATTCCCAGCAAGAAACTGTCCACGAAAAAGCTCAAGCCGCTCACGTATCTGAAATACGTTGTGCTTCTGCTTACCGTGATTTTACTCCCCGCGCTGGTGGTAAACGACGTGGGAATGGGCGATCCCTTCTTCTGCAAGTATATTTGCCCGCAAGGCGTTCTTGAAGGGGCAATTCCCTTGGCCGTCGTTGACCAGGGCATACGTTCTGCACTCGGGGCGCTGTTCAGCTGGAAGCTTGCAGTTTTGATTGCAATTGTTGTGCTGGCCGTGCTGTTTTACCGTCCGTTTTGCAAATGGATTTGTCCCTTGGGCGCGTTTTACGGGCTCATGAACAAGGTTTCACTGCTAGGAATCAAGGTTGACCAGCACAAATGCATTTCATGCGGAACATGCGCAGCAGCGTGCAAAATGGATGTGGCCATTACGGAATCGCCGAACAGCACCGAATGCATCCGCTGCGGCAAATGCGTAAGAGCCTGCCCCACCTGCGCCGTGAGTTTTCGCTATGGGCTGGGCCTTCCCGAGAAAAACTCTTGCGCCACCGCAAAGAAAAATAGAGAAGAAGCACCGTTCGAATAGAAATGAAAGGAAACGAACTATGAAACTATCGAAGATCGTAGCGATGCTCGTAGCAGCTGCCCTGGCAATTTGCCTTGCGGCGTGCTCGGCAGACAAAGGCGCCCAAAGCAGCGCATCGGGCAGCAATTCCGACATTGCGACGCTCATGGCAACGGAGCCCAGCAGCGCCAGTGAAGCAGCAACACTGTTTGCCCAGCTTATGCAAAAGGAAAACGATATTTTGACCATCAATTCCAGTCTGTGGGAGAAAGTGTTTCTGTCGGCAAACAAAAATACCCCAATGGTTGAAGACGGCTCGAATTACGGCGATTTCCTGCTTGCCACCATTGAAGGCGCCAAGGATAAATTCACCGCCGCCGAACTGGAAACGCTCAAGGAATGCGCGCAGCAAATCAAGGAGATTGAAAACAAGCTTACCGTTCTTGAGCAGAAATACCCTGGGTGCGGCAGTAAGCCAAGCGAAGGAGAAAGCGTTGATGCATCAAGCGCCGGCATGACGGGCGGCGCAGGCAGCTCCAGCAGCACCAACGCCAGCAGCACGAGCGCCAGCGACCTGATGAAATTCCCCAGCTTTCAGGGCAAAGACCTTGACGGCAACGAAGTGAACAGCAACGAGCTTTTCGCAAATAACACCGTAACCGTCGTGAACTTCTGGTTCACCACCTGCAAGCCCTGCGTGGGTGAGCTGGGCGACTGGGAAGCGCTGAACAAGACGCTCGCCGAGAAAGGCGGCTCCGTGGTGGGCATCAACTCCTTCACCCTGGACGGCGACAAAACCGCAATTTCCGAAGCAAAAGATGTACTGGCCAAGAAGGGCGCTACGTACCAAAACGTTTGGTTCGCATCGAACAGCGAAGCCGGCAAGCTCACATCGGGACTGTATTCGTACCCCACCACCTACGTTGTTGACAAAAACGGCCAGATTGTGGGCCAGGTCGTAGGAGCAATCACCTCTGATGAGCAGGCGAAAGCGCTCAACGCGCTCATCGACAAAGCAATTGCAAACAGCGCGGAGTAGCCGAAGGAGGTCCCAGCCGGGACCTCTTTTTTTGGAGCGAACCTGAATTATCGCTTCATGCACCCGAGCAATCTAAACTTAGCGATTCCCGACCAGCCACTCAGCGTGCAACAAACAAGATGTTCTGCAAACAAATTACCTCAACCACCGCTCGAGCTTCGTTGACGTACGTTATTACGTACGGTAAAATGATTGCAGACGAAAGGAGGCCCACTATGACAAGCATCACCGCGACAGCCGCGCGCAAAGACATCTACAACCTCATCGCCCGGGTGAACGAGGATTGCCGGCCCATCACCATAACCAGCACCAAGGGCAAGGGCGCCGTGCTTGTGGGCGAGGACGACTGGGCATCTATCGAGGAGACCCTCTACCTCATGGGCGTGCCGGGCATGGCCAAAAAGCTCATCTCCGCGCACGAGGAAAGCCTGGCCGATTGCGTTTCCGCCAGCGATCTAGGCTGGTAGAGATGTACTTGGTCAAATTCACCAAGCAGGCCGCAAAAGACGCAAAGAGGCTCAAGTCCGCTGGACTTGATGGGAAGGCGAGGGAGCTCGTCGCCGTCGTGGCGCAAGATCCCTTCGGCTTCCCGCCCGCCTTCGAGCCGCTCGTCGGAAGCCTGCAGGGGATGTACTCGCGACGCATTAACAGGCAGCACCGCTTCGTCTACGAGGTGGTCGAGAGCGGGATCGTCGAAGGAGACGCGTCCTACGAAGGCATCGTCAAGGTGCTCAGTATGTGGACTCATTACGAAACCATGAAATAAGTCAGCCAGCGGACATGGATGGACTCTCCGAGAGCGAATCAATCCGAAAAACAGCCGGCAGGATCGATTCATCATACCGGCGACGGGGTGGAAGCCGGAAACCGAGTTTACGAGGATATCAACGAAGCGCTATCCAACGTACAGCTCCCCGCCCCCACCCTTGCGCCAAGCGGCGCCGCGAGATCTCCGGCTACGTTCACCATAGACGTTGCCCACGCTCATTGATTCAAATTGTCACCCTTGGGCAGTTTGAATTGGCGTCTGTGGGGAAAATCGGTGGTGTACACACTTCTGGCGATGCGGGTCTCCTTTTTAGCCCGTGTCCGCGAGCTGCGCGGCGCCCCTTCGCGGAGCCCGCTGCCGACGGTGAGGCTGATTCAAGCGGCGCGTCGTATTTGCGCGCACTTTTGGAGAGCGCCAGTTCGTCGCGTCCCCAGAAAAGGTCCGCTATCTTCTGATCATCCAGCAAGCGCTGCTTCTCAATCAGGATGGTCCGCCCCGAATACGGGATGCGCCTCTAAGGGCCTTCGCTGTATAAGACACGGAAAATCGGGGAATCGTGCGAGTTTTGGCGAACGTTTTTTGAAAAATTTTCGAAGGCGGTCCGCAAGAGATCTGCTCCCTTGCAGCTAAACACCGATTAGCCCGACGAGGGTACCGTTGCGCGATGCTCCTTGCGGGTTATCGTCGGGCGATACTGAAATCTCAATCAGTTAGTTTACAATCATTTCAATGCATAATAAAATGACGCTGAAACGAAAGGAGAGACAAATGGAGAGTCGCTTTCCGGAACGATTATTCGGAATGCGGGTGAGGGAATTCGACGACCCCGCCGAGGAAATGCTGCCCCGGTTTCTTTCCGAGCAATTCGACGTCAAGCTGATGGAGCTTGATTCGTTTCAAGCCGTCCGCTTCCACGTGCTCGTGGCAAGGGAGAGGCCCGGCTTGAGGACTCTCCGTTCGGCCATCAGCGCTCTTGGAAGGATAGACGACCTGCCTTGCCTGCTTTTCTGGCCTTGGCTGTCCTTCGGCCAGAAGGAGGCCTTGGCCCGCGAGGGCATTTCCTATGTCCAAGACGCCCGGAACGCCTACATCCCCTTTATCGGCGCCGTCGCCTCGCCTGCAAGAGAGTACGCCGAGCCGTCGACCCTGTCCTTGCCCGCGCAGCGGATATTCCTGAATTACCTAGCCGGGCGATGGGTCAACTGCAATGCCGGCGATCTTGCCGAGCTTATCGGGAAAAGCCGGTCGAGCGTGACGAAATACCTTGCGGAAATCACGGCGATCCGACCCGGGTTGGTCGCCGAGGAAGGGAAGAGCCGATTCCTACGGCCCTTAAAGGAGCCGAGGGAAGCTCTGCTCGATGCCTTTGAGCCGTATCTGTCAAGCCCGGTGGTCAAAGCTCATCGGCTCAAAGAGGCTATTCCGGCCAACGTGCTTGCCGAGGCCGGCGCGAAAGTTGCCGGGCTGAGCGAGCTGTCAATGCTTTCCGACCTGTCGTGCGACGGATCCGTCTTGGAGGTCGCCGTCGATTCGGATGGGCTTTGCAGGCTCAAGGGACTTTTCGGAGGGGAGCTGCCATACGCCGATTGGTTCGAGGATGCTGCCATGGTGGTACACGAGTGGGGCTACCCCCTTGACGGGTCCCTGCCCGCTTCCGGCGCTTTTGGCATCGACGGGCTGCCTCCGGAGCATCTTTACGTGTCCCTTGTTAACGCCGGATACGACGACGTTCGCGTTACCGACGCGATTGAGCAGCTGAGGAGGGCTATATGCCAATAGTTTCGGGCTTGGATAAGTTCAGGGATGCTATGCGGGGCCATGAGGAGAAGTTCGTGCTCATCGGCGGTGGCGCATGCAGCCTCCTGTTCTCTGAGCTGGGCGCAGATGACTTCCGCAGCACGAAAGATCTCGACCTCGTGATTCTCGTCGACGGGAAGGACGCCGGGTTCATGAGATCGTTTTGGTCCTTTGTGGAGGCGGGGGGATACGATTGCGGTTCGCGGTCCGACACGGGCGCGAGGTACTACCGCTTCGACATCAGCGAAGAGGAGAGTATTCGAACAGGGTATCCCAAGCAAATCGAGCTCTTTGCCCGCCATCCCGAATTCGATCTTGCGCCCGGGGCTTACCGTACGCCCCTGCCCGTGGAAGACGACGACGTCCGCAGCTTGTCGGCCATCATTCTCGATGACGGCTACTACGAGTTCCTGAAGAAGGGCCTTGTTTCGATAGAGGGGGTCCTCGTGCCGGACGTCTTGCATATTATCCCGCTCAAGATGCGAGCCCATATCGATAACAACGACCTGTACGCGCGGGGCGTCAGCGTTCAGGAAAAGGATAGAACGAAGCACCGTGGAGACGTGGTTCGCCTTTCCGGCCTCCTGCCCCGAAACGCGCGATTGCCTCTTGAAGGGCAGCTATTGGATGACGCGCGGCGCTTCTTTAACGACCTTGCGGCATTTGCAGAGCGCCCGGAGCTCGACAAGAAAAGCAAGAGGAGAGCTGTTAAAGCTTTGGACTTTCTGAAGGGCGTATATATCTGAACTGGCAAGGGCTCGCGCCTGCGCTCGGGCGCTCAATACGCTTCCGAACGGCGTTGCGAGGAATAAGACCCTTGCGCCCGATTAACGGTTAATCGGCAAAAATCACGGTCTGGCGATTTGCGTGCATTCCGCGTGCATCCGCACACATGCGTTGGTCGTTTTCCCAGGTAAAGCGAACATAGAGGTGTCATAAGG
>CAKUDT010000092.1 GCA_934645125.1 uncultured Eggerthellaceae bacterium | reverse complement strand
TTATCCACCGTCAGGTGCAGCTCGAAGTCTTTACGATGGCGCCACATCTCAAATTGATCGCGGAACATAATCTCGGACGGAGACTTCGATCCATAAATGATGATGATCTTGCCGAATTCGCTTCGCTCATCGTGGATGTTGTTGATCAGTGAACGCAGCGGCGCAATGCCCAGGCCGCCTGCAACCAGCAACACATCATGGCCGCGCATCTTGTCAATGGGGAAACCGCGCCCGTAAGGCCCGCGAATACCCACAATATCGCCGCACTGCATCTTGTGCAGCTCCTCGGTGAATTTACCCGTTCGACGCACGCACAGCTCAATGAAACCGCGCTTTGTGGGCGAGCTGGAAATAGAGATGGGCGCTTCACCCACACCAAAGATAGAAAGCTCCACGAATTGACCGGGATTGTGGCGGAACGCTTCGCGAATCTTTTCGTCTATCAGGCGAAACTCGAACAGCTTTTCCGTTTCCGTAAGCTCTGTGATAGACGTGATACGCGCCGGCCACGGACGATACGGATTTGCCGCCATCAGCTCTTCGCCCGACAGCGGCTCAGCTGAAGCGGTGTAAGGGCTTACGGATACGCTTCTCAGCTCTTCGCTAATCATTTTCCGCCGCCTTTCTCTCAAAGAACTCAAGCACGCGGATAGGGTTGATGTGCGCCTTGCACGCGCGCACGCAACGGCCGCAACCTACGCACAGCATGCGGTCGTGGTTCGCAAGGAAACCGTTGAGCTTGTGGTACATGCGATGACGCACGCGCTCACGAGTGGTGGGACGGAAGTTGTGACCACCGGCAACAACTGCGAACTGGGGCGACGTGCAGGCATCCCACACGCGGCGGCGCTCGCCGGTCACGCCATTGGGGTCAAGCTCGTCGCGAATGTCAAAGCAGAAGCACGTGGGGCATACCGCCGCGCACGCCGAACACGAAAGGCAGCGGCTTCCCAGCTGCTCCCAAAACGCATCGCTGTGGAAAACGTCCATGAGCATGGCAACTTCTTGCACATCGGGAATGCTGCGCGAAAACGCCGACTGACGGGTGCGCGTACGCTGACGAAACGCAATACGGTCCTCATCGCTTGCAACGCGCAAATCGCACGTGGCTTCCAAAATATTGGCTGCTTCTACACTGGAAATGCTTACCAGAACATGCCCGTTTTGCAAGTCCTGCAAGAACAAGTCGTAGCCGAAATGCGCCTCATCGCTGTCCCACAGGTTGCAGAAGCATTCCTGCGTAGGCATGCAGCCCACGCCAATAATAAGCGTGGCCTCGCGGCGGGCAATATAGTAAGGATCGGGGTATTTTCCATAACGGAAAACAAGGTCAAGCCTGTTCAGCGCATTGATATCGCAAGCGTGCACGCCAAAAATGACGCGCGGCGGCACTTGCATTTTGAAATCCGTAAACGTGTTTTTTGATGTATCGAAAGAAAAAAGCGTCTCTTTTGGTGGCAAGAAGAACTTCCGCAGAGACGACTGCGTGCCCTGGGGAGCTTTGCTTATCTGCTCCGGGGACGTAATGACGTCGAACGTTGCGATCTCTCCATGATCAACAGGAGCAATTACTTCATACGACGTAAGAAATACCGAGACCAGCGCGGGCACCTCATCCGCATCGATAACGCGATAAAGCATAGCCCTCCCTCTTCGTTAATCGAATCGGCAGAACGTCCGCCCGCATCCGCGCAAACGGAAAGCGAACGGACGCCAAATAATGCCGAAAACCTCTTAACCGAAGAATACGCCTATTTCGCGCTCAGCGGACTCCACAGAGTCGGAACCGTGAATAACATTTCGGTCAACAGTCAAACCGAAGTCGCCGCGGATGGTTCCCGGGGCTGCCTGAGCGCAGTTCGTCGCGCCCATGAGCTTGCGCATGACAGCAACGGCGCCTTCGCCGGCAATAACCATTTTGACCACAGGGCCGCTCGTGATGTAAGAGATAAGACCGTCGTAGAACGGCTTGCCCTCGTGCTCTTTGTAGTTCTCTGCTGCTTGCTCGGGGGTAACCATGGTGAGTTCCATCTTCTCGATGGTCAGGCCGGCACGCTCGATGCGCGAGATAATCTCGCCCACGTGCCTGTTCTCAACGCCGTCGGGTTTAATCATGCTGTAAGTACGCTCAATTGCCATGCAAACATCCTTCCTGTGCTATTTACAATTCTGGCAAAAAGGGCGAGACCACCCCTGTGGTTTCGCCCTTATCAACAAAAAACGAAAAGCCTAAGCCTAGTTCTGGCTGGTGAAATACAATTCTACATCGGAAATCTTCCAGCCAATGCCGTCACGAGCCAACGAAACCTCGTAACGTACCGTTCCGCCGGCAGACGTTGCGGCGGTCACGTATGCAGTGGCATTCGACATGGACCGATTGACGCCTTCAATCTGGGCGTTCGAATCGCTGATAACGGAAGAAAGCATATCCTGCTTCTGCTTATCGGTAATGCCCGATGCGAAAACGCTGTCGGAAGCGCCTTCGGGATCGGCGAAGAATTGCGAGATGACTGCCTCTTGCGTGGGATAGCCGTAACCCTGCGTGTACGCGAAAACGGCAGCGCCCAGCGCAAGCACAATCAAGATCATGAACGTAATGAAAATCTTGAAACCACAACCACGACCGCGTTTCTTTTGCACCTCAATGTTGCGCGACCAATTATCCACTTCCTCATCGGAGGCGTTGAAGAACGCATCCTGCGTGGCATCGGGCGTGCGCTCGGGCAGATACGCGCTCGCAGAATTGTCATCGTAATGGCCGGGATCGTACGCATCGTCGTCATAATACATGTCGGCGTCATATGCGTCAGAGACAACATCGAAGCCCGATGCGTCCGTGTAGTCAGGTTCTTCCTGGCGCGGAATTTCCATAGTGCCCTGCGCAACGTTACCCACCGCGCGCTGGTAATCAACGCTTGCCGAATCGGAAAGGAAATACGTTTTGTCGGCAAGGGCCATTTCAAACGCATTGACTGCCTTTTGCATTTGACCACAGGCAACGTATGCTTGGCCTAAATTAGCGTAGAGCTTATTGCGCGTTGCCGACTTCATGGGGAACTGCAACGCGCTCTCATACGACGTGATGGCATCCGCCGGACGGTTCAGCGTCATGAAGCAAATACCCAGATTCAAAAGCGCCTTCGTGGGATCGGGGTTTTTCTCATCAAGGGCGGCTTCGCGGAACGCAACGCCTGCCTCGGCGGTTTTACCCAGTTTGAGCAGGGCATTTCCCATGCCAAGATACGCTTTGTAGTGCGCATCGTACTTCGCGTCTTTCGATGCATTGCCAAAACGCGTCACGGCATTTTCGTAATCGCGCAGCGCGGCATACGCAAAACCCATGTTGCAATTCACGGCGCCTAACGCATCGTAGGCGGTATCGCCCGTTGCCTGAGAGTACGCGTTAATGGCTTCGCTGTTGTTGCCCAGCTTCATAAGGCAGTTGCCCATTTGGTGGCACAAAAGACCCATTTCACCTGGCTGCAGAGCGAAAACGGGATCTTGCATGCAGCTGGAGAACAGCTGCAGAGCCGATGCGTAGTCTTTTGCGTTATAAGCTGTTTGCGCTTGCTGGAATACTTCGTTGTTCATAGATTTCCTCACCATAATGCCCGAAGGCGAAAAGTTGCGTTATTCAGCTGCGTTCTCAATCACAATGCTCTCGATGGTGTCGCCCTGACGCAACGCGGCAATGGTGTCGAAGCCTTCCAACGTCTGACCGAAAACCGTGTAGTTCGGGTCCAAGAAATGCTGAGCACCCAGGCAGAAGTAGAACTGAGAGCCTGCGGAGTCGGGATTGGAGGAACGGGCCATGGCAAGCGCGCCATCTTCGTGAGAGTTGTTCGGGTTCGTGGTGAACTCCTGCTGAATGCGATAGCCGGGGCCACCCGTGCCGTTGCCCTTGGGGTCGCCGCCCTGGATAACGAAGTTCGGCACATAGCGATGGAACGTCAGGCCGTCGTAGAAGCCCTTCTGTGCGAGTTCGACGAAATTGCCCACATGAATAGGAGCGTCTTTACCTGCAAGCTGAACACGAATGGTACCCTTGTTCGTGGTGAACACGGCAATCTCTTCACCCGTGGGCTTGTATTCAGGGGTGTATAGATCGGAAGAAAACAGTCCCATAACAAATCCTTTCCATAAAGGCGCACGTTATCACACGCTCAAATAAAAAGTACATACGGATGATGATTTTAGCAGACACCCGCCCATATTGAAAAAAATAGCGAAATTATTCACGATAGCGGACCTAGGCGGAACGCGCGGCGAACTATTGCTACGAAAGTGCACAACGGGTTAGCAAGCAAAGGCTCGCACAGCAGAGGGGGTTCGCGGAGAGGGGCGGTTGTTGCGAAAACGCCCCCGGATTCGGGCAAACGCACGATAATCGGTGGTCGCAAGGCGCGAATCGGGCCGTTTTCCGGCATGCGGGACGCAACGAGAAAAAACGCTCCAGCAAAACCCCAGGTCAGAGAATTGCGCGACTGAGGCACGCCTCCCAGCCGAATCGCCGACCACCGATTATCGTCGATTTGCCCGAATTCGCCCCCTCTTTTCCAACAAGGAGGTCCGCCAATACAGGAGGAAGAGCAATTCATCCCGATTTGGATCAAGGGTGCGCGTAGAGAGGACGCCAATGCGGAGAGAACGGGCAGCACGAGAGAGAGGACGCAGCTCGCCGCCGCAAAACGACAAGCCCCAAACACTCGGGGGCACGATCCGCGGAAACATAAACTCCACAGATTGCGAACTGCGAGATCCTGATCCCAGCTAAAGCAAGAGAATAAAACGGGAGGTCGCGACGGCTTCAAGGTTAGCCAGCCTCCAACGCGGCCGAAAGAAACAATAAGATGGCGCCCTCGGTAGGATTCGAACCTACGGCCTTCTGCTCCGGAGGCAGACGCTCTATCCCCTGAGCCACGAGGGCGCAACGTTGGGTCATTATACGCTATCATGTGCACATCTGAAATGAACACATCCGAAAAACTTTGCAAGGACTTAAAGATATGACTGAACGCATTACACTTGAGCGCATGGGAACCGATGCCTGTGCGGTGGGACACCTTGAAAGCGGCAAAACGGTTTTCGTAACGGGAGGCGCGCCGCAAGACGTAGCCACCATAGAGATACTTGAGGAAAAATCGTCTTTCGCCCGCGCACGCATCGTTGAGCTTCTTGAGCCTTCTCCCCTGCGCGCAATGCCCACCTGCCCGTTTGTGGTCACCTGCGGCGGATGCTCCTGGCAGCACCTTGCTTACGACGCCCAGCTTGCCGCAAAACGCGACAATGTGATTTCCGCGCTGTCTCGACTGGGCGGATTTTCACAGGAAGCAGCAACGAATCTGGTCAAACCTGTGTTGCGCAGCAAGCGCGAATGGGGTTATCGCAATAAGCTGGAGCTTTCCGCCCAAAACGACGCCCAAGGCCGCTTAGATATTGGCTTTTGCGCCGAAGGATCGCATAACTTAGCCTTCGCGGAAAGCTGTCCTTTGGCCCATAAATGCATCGAGCGCTCCCCCAAAGCGCTACGGGGGGCGCTTCGCTACTTGCAAGGCAATTCCGACCTGGGCATATTTCGCATTGGTGTGCGCGGAAGCGTGCGCACGAAAAACCTTGAAGTGGCGCTGTGGACAAAGCCTTCGTCATTCCCGCGCGCAACGGCCGTGAAAGTCCTTAACAGCGCACTGCCCCAGGCCACCAGCATTGTCCGCGTGCTGGCCGACCCCGGCAAAGCGCGGGCTGTGAAAAAAGTCGAAGCGCTTGATGGCAAAGGCATGTGGGAAGAGAAGCTGTGCGACTGCAAGTTTTTCACCAGCGCTCCTTCGTTTTTCCAGGTGAACACGGCACAGGCTGAAAATCTTGTCGAGCAAGTCATGGGCGGCTTGGGTGGCGTAGACGGCTTGTACGTGGGTGACCTATATGCTGGCGGCGGCACGTTCTCTATCCCGCTGGCAAAAGCAGGCGCCGACGTTGTTGCCATTGAAGCCGCAGGATCATCGGTGCGCGATTTGCGTCGCAACGCCGAAATCAACAACGTTGACGTGGATGTTGTTGGCGGCGATGCAGCACGTCAAATCAAAAGAATCGGCCAGATGGATGCGCTGATTGTTGATCCTCCGCGCGCAGGACTCGCGCAAAGCGTGGTAGAAGACATTGCTGCGGCGCGCCCCGAACGCGTTGCGTACGTGAGCTGTAATCCCACGACTTGGGCGCGTGATGTCGTACGATTCAAGGAATGCGGCTACGAACTTGCGTCCGTGCAGCCCGTGGATATGTTCCCGCA
>CAKUDT010000091.1 GCA_934645125.1 uncultured Eggerthellaceae bacterium | reverse complement strand
TCAAAGTTCTCCATGATTTTGGTCACCTTTCCTATTTTGGCTCTTCAGCAGCTTCATCGTCGCCAGCGAATTCTTCCGCACCCGTCTCTTTCTCGGCACGCGCAGCGGCCAGCTGTTCGTGCTCCTGCGCTACCTGGGCCATGAGCTCGATAAAGCTCCAGCCCCTGTTTTCTTTGGTCAGAACCGCTTTGTGGGGAATCGAAACACCCACAATCTTGAGCGCCATCAGGAAATCGTCCAGCTGATGCTTGTTCAGGTTGCACAACAGCAAGAATTCGCCTTCAGGAGCTTCGCCGTCAAACGGGGCGAGCGCCGGGTGGTACCCCACTAAACCCGCAAGCGAACCCACAGGATCAGAAAGCTGTTCCGCGCGGACTTCTCGCAGGTCAAAGTTGAGCTCGCGAACAACACGCCACAGCAAGGCACCGCGTTCGCTTTCTTTTTCAACACCGTAGACAATAACGCGAGGCGCGCTCCTTTTCGCCGCGCGCTCCTTTGCTGCACGGACTTTCGCGGCGTGGCTATCGCCCTTTTTCTTCGGCTTCTTTTGCGATTTCTGCGCCATGACTTACTCCTGGTAGCTTTCTTTCAGCGCGGCAAACGCCGGCAGGGAATTGACGATGGTCTCTTTCGAGATGCAATAGCTCAAACGCAGCCAACCTTCGCAGCCAAAGCTGTTCGATGGCACCAGCAAAAGCTCGAACTTCTTCGCCGCTTCGCAGAATGCCTCGGCATCGGGCTCGAGCGCCTTAACCCACAAATAGAACGCTCCATCAGGCTCGATGTATTCATACCCGAGCTTTTTCAGACCTTCGGACAGAATCTCGCGGTTCTCGCGATACGACTCAACATCAGACGGCTCGTCAATGCAGCGCTCAATCACCCGCTGGAACAACGCCGGCGCGCACACGTAGCTCAAAGCGCGGCCCGCGCCCGCGATGGCGGTGGAAATCTCACGCGCGCTGCTGGCGTAATCGGAAACGTACACATAGCCAATGCGCTCACCCGGCAAAGAAAGGCTCTTTGACCAGGAGTAACACACAATCGCGCGCGGATACAACGTGGGCACATACGGAATTTCCTTGCCATAGGAAATCTCGCGGTACGGCTCGTCGCTGATCAAATACAGCTTGCGGCCAAGTTCTTCCTCTTTGCGCGCGAGCAAGGCAGCCAGCTCTTCAAGATTTTCGCGGGAATACACAGCGCCCGTGGGATTATTGGGCGTGTTAATCAAAACGGCGCGCGTTTTTTCGTTGATAGCAGCTTCAACTGCGGAAATGTCAATTTGGAAGTCACTTGCGCGCGCGGCAACGGGCACCAGCGTGCACTGTGCGCTTTCCACAAACGTGCGGTACTCAGGGAAAAAGGGCGCAATGGTGATGATCTCTTCACCCGGAACAGCAACCGCCTGGAACGCAATGCCAAGAGAAGCCGCCGCACCCGCTGTCATGTATACGTTTTCCGGCGTAGCGGGAACGCCAAAGCGACGGCGGATGTTATCCGCAACGGCTTTGCGCGTAGTGTAAAGTCCCTGTGCAGGAGTGTATCCGTGCAGTTCAACGGGGTTCATCTCCGCAAGCTCGATGATTGCCTGCTTCACAGCATTGGGAGCAGGAACGCTCGGGTTGCCAATGCTGAAATCGAACACTTTATCAGCGCCTATCTGCGCTTTTCGCTCAAGGCCGTAGGCGAACAGCTCGCGGATTGCGCTCGGCTCGGCACCCAGCCCGTACATTCTCTCGTTCAAATCTTGAGGCATATCGATCGAATCCTTCTTCCCTTGGTCTTTTCGCCGGTTCGCATTTCGCGGGTTCCTGTCACGCGCACTGCGTGGCGCCACCCGGCCACGCGCGCTTCTTCCGCTTTTTTGTTGGCGCTTGGCTGCTTGCCACGTAATGCCATCGGACTTCCGCCACAAGGACAGAGCCTTTTGGCCTGCTTGGTATTTTACCCGCTTGACGTTTGTTGTTTCGTGTTGATTTTGGCGCAAATAGTGTGTCGATGCTGTTACGCGCGCCATTTTTTAGATGCCGCGCCTATTTAATCGGCCATATTGCGGAAAGGCACGCCGCCTACCGCCCATCAATCGTTTTGCCGCCCGGATGCGCTGGTGTTGATAGCGCCGCCAATTGCTGGAAAGGCTAATCGGTCACGTCGCCCGATTGATTCAGGCTGATGTACTCGCCGCCCAACGACGAGGAAGCCTTTGTGAGCGTTTTGAAGAAATCTTTCGTGCGCGCAGGGATTTCGCGCAAGTCATAATAGAACTGGTTTTGGTAATCGCGCATATCGGTTGGCACGCCCGCGACAGTCATTCCAAGGCCTTCACCTGCGTAAATAGCACGATACAAGTGATAGGTCTGCGTGGAAACAACCACACGATTGCACCCGAAAATGTTCTGAGCTCGATACATGGTGTCATAGGTAGAGAAGCCCGCGTGATCGCAGAAGATGTCTTCGCTCGGAACGCCATGCGCCACGGCGTAGCGCTTCATAGCCGCGCATTCATTGTAGGAGTCCTGGCCGTTATCGCCGCTCATGATGATTTTCGGGGCAACGCCTTCCTGGTACAGAACAATGGCGCCATCCACGCGATCGGCAAGAATTTGGGACAACGAACCATCGGGTCGCACGGACGCACCCAGAACAACAATAGCATCGGCCTGAAAATCCGCTACTTCCTGTGTAGTGTGAATATTGTTTTTCGTCGTTTGCAGAACCCACACGTTCGTGCCGGCAACCACCAGAACCACGGCAAAAAGGCACCCGCCCAGAATACGCCCTGCGCGCCCAAGGCATCCTCTGATTTTCGGTTTCTTCGCCATAGTTTTTCGTGCTCTCCTTTTCCGATTTTTCGCTTGGCGCGCACTCTTTGCCCGCGCATCGTTGCCCACGTATTGCCCACTTGTGAACTGCCCCCTTGCGACGCCATTGCCCAACGGTTGCCCACCCATGGCTTACACTCTATTTTGCCGCTGCCCAGTTATTGCCCAATTCGCTGTCTTTTACCATTTCTTCATTGCCCACTAGTTGCCCAGTTTGCAACATATTTCACATTCCAACGTTGCCCACTAGTTGCCCAGTTTCAACAGCGCATGAACACAACAACATCCTGAACAGCACTTACACTAAAACTTTACACGAAAAGCTCCCGAATAAGGTCGTTCGGCGTTGCACAGCAGACCGTAGGGTTTTGCTCGCGCAACGCCTCTTCCGGGAACATGCCCCACAGCACCGCCGCCGTTTTACAGCCAGCCGCATTACCCGCCGCAATGTCGAAGGGACTATCGCCCACGTACCAGCATTCCTGCGGGTTGACGCCCAAAAGCTCGCAACCGTACAAAACCGGACCGGGCGCGGGCTTGTGCGCCTGCGGGTAATCGTCCGGAGAAACAAGCGTTTCCATGTAGTCCGCAAGCCCCGTGCGATCCAGCCCGCGCTGAGCCAGCCAGTGAAGCTTAGAGGTAACAACGCCCATACGAACCCCCCGCTCACGCAAATTGCTCAGAACCTGCGGGACGCCCGAAAACGTGGACACCATGTCATCGTGAACGGCATGGTTGAATTCGCGATAGACCGTCAGAATTTCGTCGTGGACTTCCTGATCGTCCGTCCAATCCCATATTTGCGTGGATAGCGGCTGCCCCACTTTCACCATAAGCTGCTCATCAGGGATAACACGACCAAGCACCTTACGCGTTGCATGGCGAAACGATTCCAATATCAGCTGGTAGGTGTCGATAAGCGTTCCGTCCAAATCGAACAAAACCGCTTTGCACGTGTTGTCCATGTGCGCCTTTCTTCTTTCGCTTCCTTCGCTCCCCCCGTTACACGGTTGCGCTCCTAACGCAAAATCAACGCTGCAAAACCTTGTGGAACAAGGCCTTGCACCAACCGGGGTCAACTTTTCGCGCTAAGTCTATCGCATAGAAAAAAGAAGCGGGGGCGTTCGGCGAAAACACCACGAAGCCTGCGCGGCAAAACAACAACAACTCCATTTATTGGGAGGAAAGGGACGGCTTCCCTTCGATGCACTTGCTACGATATCTTTTCCAAGGGACCGACTAATGCCATATTCGCACTACGCTCTTAGCAGTGCTCGATTGCTTCTTTACCCTTCTTCTTGGCATGCTCTTGGAAAGTTTTCACAAAACTGGAACAGCTCTGCATCATGTTGTTGAAAATCGAGCTTCAAATTCGAAGTTATGGTAGGTTGGAAGTAGGTCGTGGCTCTAGATCCACTTCTATATTACAATAGATATTAATTGAGAATAATTCTGAACTGGCGTTTTAATAATACCTATTTTCCGAAATATGTTTTCGCATCAGAAAACACCCCATTTTCCACTTCCCACCTACTTCCAACCTGCATCAACTTCGAATTTAGACACCAAAATCTAACAACATGCGAAATCAACAAGGAGAAAGTAGCGAGATACTCCTTTCGAACGTTGCAACAACGAATCAGTACCGCAAATATCGCGAAACAGCGCATTCTCGAGCGAACGGAAAGAACCAACGGGTGCAGTTGGGTCGCTCTCTGGGAGCATTATGCCCTCAAACGGAATTTCCTTAGGCGCTGCCACACCGCACCACGTCGCGCCTTTAGCGCCGCCGGCAACATTGCCACCGCCGCCGACTCCTTCCCATCCTTCCCTTCTTCCCGTCCTCTCCCCTACTTCTTCGCACAATCTTTCTGCACCGTTAATAGTTTTCTTTGCGCTCACCCTTGCGAAACTCAAGCCAAAGCGCAACAATAAGCGCCGAAATGGGAGCTCGTAAAACGGGCTGAGAGGAAGGATGCGCTGCCTTCTGCACCATGCGGAGGAACGCCGCCGCGCTTGTGTCGCCACCGATGCAACGCCGCGCCGACGCCGCCTGTGCGCTACAGCCGCGCTGACCTTCGACCGCGAAAACCTGATTTGGATAATGCCAACGGAGGGAGAAATCATGCTTGGAGTTTGTCTCCAGCGCGTTCGCGCATCGGTGCCACTTGTGCACAACATCACCAACTACGTAACTGTCAACGACGTTGCCAACGTCCTTTTGGCCTGCGGCGGAAGCCCTATCATGTCCGACGAGCCAGAAGATGTGGCGGACATCACCAGTATTTGCGGCGGTCTGAACATCAACATCGGCACGCTGAACAGCTGCAGCATTGAGTCCATGCATGTAGCGGGCAAACGCGCCGCTGAACTGGGGCACGTCATTCTTCTGGACCCCGTGGGAGCGGGTGCTAGCGCGCTACGCACTTCTACCGCAACAGCGCTCATGGAAGAGCTGCCGCTGACCGCCATCAAAGGAAACGCAAGCGAAATCAAGGCACTTGCCCTGGGAAGCTCCACTACGCAAGGCGTTGACGCTAACGCAGCCGACGTTGTGACCGAGGAAAACTTGGCCACTCAGGTAGCTTTCGTAAAAAGCTATGCCGCCCAGCTGGGCTGCATCCTTGCCATCACTGGCCCCATTGATCTGGTAACCGACGGCACGCGCTGCTTTGCCATTCGCAACGGCCGCCCTGAAATGGAAAAGATTACAGGAACGGGTTGTCAGATTGCTGGCATTTTGACCGCATACCTGGTAGCCAACCCCGACGCACAGCTCGAGGCAGCCGCCGCAGCCGTTGCGCTCATGGGCGTTGCCGGCGAGATTGCTTGGGATGCGCTGCAGCCGGGCGAAGGAAATGCGACGTATCGCAACCGCATCATCGATGCCATTTGCACCATGGACGCTGAAACGCTTGAGGCGAAAGCGAATTATGAAGTGTTCTAGCGAAGCGAGCAGCTTGGGCGCGGCAAGCGTTGCAGGCGAAGCAAGCGCCAGGGACCCGCACTGCTGCTCGGATGGCAGCACAAACGTTGCGGACGGACGAGAAACGGGCGCAGGTTGCTGCTCGAACAGCGCGTCCAGCGCGGCAAGTACCGTTGATCTACAGAAACTTGCTCACGACCTGCGTGTTTACGCGGTAACCGACCGCAGCTGGCTGGGTCTTGTCGAAAACGCCACCGAAGCCGAAAAGCAAGCGGCGCTGTGCCATCAGGTACGCGCCGCCCTTGATGGCGGTACCACGTTTGTCCAGATGCGCGAAAAGCACTTGGACCACGCTGACATGATTGCCGAAGCAACCGCGCTGCAGGAAATCTGCCATACGGCAGGTGTGCCGTTCGTGGTAAACGATGCCGTGGACGTTGCGCTTGCCATGAACGCCGACGGCATCCACATTGGCCAAGATGACATGTCCGCGCAAGAAGCACGCGCGCTCATTGGCCCCAACAAGATCCTGGGCGTTTCCGCACAAACCGTGGAGCAAGCGTTGCGAGCCGAG
>CAKUDT010000090.1 GCA_934645125.1 uncultured Eggerthellaceae bacterium | reverse complement strand
TTATCTGCTCAACGCCGTGGTCGATGACGAGTGCGAAGAGCACGAGGAGCTCGATGAGTGCGAGAAGGCCGGCAACACCGGCACTGAAAGCACGCTGGAACACGAAGAAAGCCGACGCGCAAACAGCAACATCGTGGATGCCGCCATGCGCGCACTCTCGGAACATTTCGCCTTCGTGTACGAAATACCCTGCATTGACCTGGAATTTTCGGGAGCCGACAACTACCTTGTCATTGCAACCGACGAGCCCTGTGCCTTCACCGGCGTCCAAAGCGCCCTTTGCTCATAGCTGCGCGAGTCGCGCTGGCATCATCGCATCCGCAACGCAACAAAATACAACCAGTAAACACACGTCAGAAGCAGGCTTTCCCCCCGGTTTTCAAAAGCTAGGGCGTAATCAAACCGACATCATACGCCCATTGCAAGCAAAACAATCGTTACTTCTTGATTCGATGCGTAATTATTAGGTGAAAAACACCCGCAATAGTACAGATTTGCCTTGAATTGCACAAAATATGCTAGTACGATGCTCACGAAGCAAGAATCTAAGTTAGGGGATAACTATGCATCAACATGCTCACGAACATCAGCATGGCACGGGCTCGAACACGCCCGAGCAGCGCAATGCAATTCTGACGTACATGCTCGAGCACAACCAGCATCACGCTGAGGAGTTACACGAGTTGGGCCATCAGACCGAAGGCGAAGCGTCGGATCTTATCCACGAGGCAGTTACGCTCTTCGAACAGTCCAACGCTAAACTCGAAGCCGCTTTGAAGATTCTGAAGGCGGGCGAATAAGCATGTGCCTTTCAACCGTTTTCACCTATCAGGACAATCCCGAAGACGCCCAGGAAATGTGCGCAAATGTAAGCAATTTCCAAGTTGACGGCGACACCATTACCTTCACCGACCTTTTGGGCGAAAACTACACCGTAAAAGGCGCGGTGAACAAAGTTGACTTCGTGAAAAGCCGCATTTACGTAGCGGTGTAAAAGCAGTTGCGGAAGCGAGGTTGAATCATGGCGAAATACGAAGTGCTTCGCGAAATCTTCAATCAGTGCAGCGGAAACCAAATGCGCGACATTTACGTTGAAGAAGTGGATATCAGCGACATCAACGCCTTTATGAATACGTATCGCGTGGGCAAGCACATCACTGAAGAGCGCTATGAGAAACCCGATGGCACCATCATCTTCGACCTGAACACCGATGGACTTCGCCAACGCATTAGCTTCCAGCCCATGTAAACCGCACAAGGCAACGCGAACAAGCAAACACAACAAAGCGACAAAGAAGGATTCCGAAAATTATGACGTATACCATTGCTATGGCCGGAAAAGGTGGCACGGGAAAGACCACCATTACTGGCATGCTCATTGAGTACTTGTCGGAAAAGAGCAAGGGTCCTATTTTGGCCGTTGACGCCGACGCCAACGAAAACCTCAACGAAGTTTTGGGCGTTGACATTGAAGCCACGCTTGGCGACATTCGCGAAGTGGTCGCACGCGCCGAGGACCAACTTGAAAATCCCATTCCCAGCAGCATGACCAAGCAGGAATTCCTGCAGTACAAGCTTTCCAACGCTCTGACCGAAGAAGACAACTACGATCTTCTGGTTATGGGCCGCACGCAGGGCAAGGGCTGCTACTGCTTTGTAAACGACCTGCTTACCGCCCAGCTGCGCAAGATTTCCAGCAACTACGATTACATCGTGGTTGACAACGAAGCCGGCATGGAACACATCAGCCGTGGCATTCTGCCCGCCGTTGACATGGTCATCCTGGTTTCCGACTGCAGCCGACGCGGCATTCAAGCGGTTGGCCGTATTGCCGAAATGGTACGCACGCTGAACTTGAACCCGAGCATCATGAAGCTCATCGTCAACCGTGCGCCCGAGGGCAAGCTGGATCCCGGCATTGAAGAAGAGATCAAAAACCAGGGGCTGGATCTTTTAGGCGTCCTTCCCCACGACGCTGCCATTTACGAAGCAGATTGCGCGGGCCAGCCCACCGCAACGCTTCCCGATACGGCGGCGGCAAAATCAGCTCTGTATCCCCTGCTGGACGAGCTGTTCAAAGAGGCAAAAGAAGCTCAGGCGAAGAAATAAGCCTTTGCTTTTTATGTAATAGGCAGTAACAATTCTAGGAAGAGAACTGTAAAAGGAGGTAATGGCTATGCCATTCAAGAAGACGGCTCAAACGTATTCCGCGTCTATCAACACGGTTACGCTTGGCACCGGCGACAAGGCAGTCACCGTCGGCGGTAACAACGTTGATGCACTGTGCAGCTTTGATGCTCCTATCGAGCACAAGCCCCTGATCGGCTTCGAAATCACCGATAAGGGAATCGACACCACCCTGCCGAAGCTGGCAGCAGAATTTGCTGGCTGCGACACGGTTGCCGCTCAGGCTGCTCACGCAGCACAGATCCCTGGCGTTGACTTCGTAGCAATCCATTTCGAAAGCGCCGACCCCAACGGTGACGACATGTCTGTTGAGGACTGCGTTGCCATGGCCAAGGAAGTTGCTGCAGCAACCGACGCTCCCCTGTGCTTTGAGGGCTGCAAGAACTTCGACAAGGACGCTAAGATTTTTGAGGCTGTTTCCGCAGCCCTAGAAGGTCGCAACATCTTACTGCTTTCCGCTCGTGAGGAAAACTACAAGACCGTTGCCGCTTCCGCTGGCATGGCTTACAACCAGAAGTTCGGCGCTGAGTCTGCCGTTGACATCAACCTGGCTAAGCAGCTCAACGTTTTGATCGGCCAGATGGGCATCCAGCCCAACGGCTACATGATGAACCTGGGTACCGCTGCCGTAGGTTACGGCTTTGAGTACCTGCTGTCCACCATCGACCGCGTTCGCGCTGCTGCTTTGGGTCAGAGCGATGCTCAGCTGCAGGTGCCTATCATCACTCCTTGCGCTGCTGACTGCTGGGGCGTTAAAGAGGCTCTGACCGAAGAGTCTGAAGTTCCCGAGTGGGGCGCTCGCGAAGAGCGTGGCATCCAGATGGAAATCTGCACTGCGGCTGCTGTTTTGGGCGCAGGCTCCGATGCCGTTATCCTTGGCCATCCCGATTCCGTTGCAACGATCTCCAGCTTCGTTGCAGCTATGATGTAGGAGGTATACCATGGCTCTCAAAGGTCTTGATATCTTCAAATTGACTCCTAAGACTAACTGCAAGGAATGCGGCAACCCCACTTGCATGGCATTCGCTATGAAGGTTGCCCAGGGTGCTGTTAGCCTGGACAAATGCCCCCATATGTCTGCTGAAGCTCTGGCTCAGCTCTCCGAGGCAACTGCTCCTCCCATGAAGACCATCAAAATTGGTACTGGTGCCGAAGAGCACAGCATGGGCGGCGAAACCGTTCTGTATCGTCACGAGAAGACGTTCGTTTCTCGCAACCTGTTCTCCGTTGCCATGACTGCTGCTAACTTCGACGAGAAGTGGGCTGCTATCAAAGACGTTGACTACGATCGTATTTCCGAGCGTATGTACGTTGAGACCCTGACCCTTCAGTTCGAAGGCGACAAGGATGCTTACGTTGAACTGGTGAAGAAGGCTGCCGAGACCGGCCGCACCCTGATCCTGAACTGCTGCTGCCCCGATGCTGCTCGCGCTGCTTTGGAAGTTTGCGCAGCTGGCAAGCCCATCCTGAACGGCGCTAAGGCTGACAACCTGGATGACATGAACGCTCTGGCCACCGAGTTCGGCGTGGTTCTGGGTGTATTCGGCGACGACCTGGACAGCCTGTACGACACCGTTGCCGCGCTTGAAGGCAAGGGCAACAAGAACCTGGTGCTCAACGTTTCCTCTACTTCTGCCAAGGAAGCTTACATGGAAGCTGTTCTGATTCGCCGCGCTGCCATCAAGGGCAACGACCGCAACTTCGGTTATCCTTCCATCGTGAACGTTGCCGCTATCGCCCCGGGCGACATGCACATGCAGGAGGCTTTGGCTTCTCTGTTCACCATCAAGTACGGCTCCATCATCGTTATGGACGGCATGAGCTACGCTGAGGCCCTGCCGCTGTACGGCATGCGCCAGAACGTGTACACCGACCCGCAGAAGCCGATGACCGTTGAGCCTAAGGTTTACCCGCTGAACGGCGCTGACGCAACTTCTCCTGTTGTTGCAACCGTTGACTTCGCGCTGACCTACTTCCTGGTTTCCGCTGAACTCGAGCGCTCCGGTGTACCGGTTAACCTGATGATCACCGACGCTGGTGGCTACTCCGTTCTGACTTCTTGGGCTGCTGGTAAGTTTTCTGCTGGCTCCATCACAAAGTTCATCCAGGAAAACGGCATTGAAGATGCAATCTCTTGCCGCAAGCTCATCATCCCGGGCAAGGTTGCCGTTTTGAAGGGCGAACTGGAAGAGCGTCTGCCTGAGTGGGAAATCATCACCGCTCCGAACGAGGCTGTTGAACTGGTTAAGTTCATGAAGGAACTTCAGTAATATTTACAAGTCTTTCAAAACCGTAAAGAACTTATAGCAATCACGATTGTTCGCTCAGTAAGTGATAGACTATACACGGTAACCATGGGCGACGGGTAAGATGCCCGCCGCCCATCTTTATAGAAAGGGGACTAAATCCATGGGTAAGTTCGTAGTTATTGGTGAGCGCATTTCCGTAACCGCGCCCTCCATTCGCGCCGCTTTCGAAGCACGCGATCCCGAGCCGGTTGTTTCTCGCTGCCGTCAGCAGCTGGAAGCTGGCGCAACCTACATCGACGTTAACATCGGCCCTGCCGAAAAAGACGGCGAAGATCTGATGAAATGGGCTGTTCAGCTGCTTCAGGGCGAGTTCGACAACGTTCCTCTGGCTCTGGACACCGCCAACAAGGCCGCTATCGAAGCTGGTATCTCTGTTTACAACCGCGCTAAGGGTAAGCCGATCGTCAACTCCGCTGACGCTGCTGGCCGCCTTGAGTACGTTGACCTGGCTGCCGCAAACGATGCTATCGTTATCGCACTGTGCAACGGCAACGGCATTGCTTCCGACAACGACGAGCGCATGGGCTACATGCAGACGCTGATGGAGCGCGGCATGGAAGCTGGCATGGACGTTGCCGAAGACATGTGGTTTGACCCGCTGTTCCTGGTTACCAAGGGCATGCAGGACAAGCAGATGGATATTCTGGAATTCATCAAGATGATTTCTGATATGGGTATGAAGTCTACTGGTGGTCTGTCCAACAACTCCAACGGTATGCCGAAGCACATCCGCCCGATCATGGACTCCGTTATGGTTGCCATGGCTATGATGCAGGGTCTGACCTCCGCAATCGTCAACCCGAACGACCTGCGCCTGATGGAGACCATCAAGTCCGCCGACATCATCAAGAACAACACTCTGTACGCTGACTCCTACCTGGAGATTTAATCTCGGTACAGGCGTTATTCGCCAAACAACATAAGCTTCACGATGCGCCGCGCGCGCCGAAAACGCACGTTTCAACGCAGTTTTCGGCGGCAGGCGCATTGGAGTGTATAGGAAATGTCAAAAAAATAGACCAAAGGGGATTAAAAATGGGACTTTTTGACTTTTTGAAGAAAGACAAGGACGAAGCAAAGCAAGAGGTTGCTCCCGCCGCCGAAGAGGCGGCCGTGGAAGCAGAGCCCGCGGCTGAAGAAGCAGCTGCAGAGGGCACGGGCAATGCGCTGATGGACATGATTTACGGCGGTTCCGATGCCGTAATCGATCTGACCGAAGGCGCTGTTGCTGCAGCAATCGAGGCACATGGCGAAGATGCCGCCATCGCCTTCCCCGACACCGCATACTTCCTGCCCACCATCTATGCCGCTACCGGCGTAAAGGTACAGAAGCTGAGCGATCTGGGTGCTTGCATTGACGTTATGAAGAGCCTGGACACGCACGCAGCCGACCTGGGCGCAGCTTTGAACGCCGGCTTGGCAACTGCTGTTGGCGCTGAAATTATTGAGGCTCTGAAGTGGGTCAACAATCCTACTCCGTACGAAAACGAAGCTGGCATTGGCTTTGTTCCCGACCCGGTCATTCGTTCTTTGGGCGTGCCGCTGGTTACCGGCGACATTCCGGGCGTTGCTGTTGTTTTGGGCAAGGCCGATAATGCCGCAAGCGTTGCCTCCATCATCCGCGATTACCAGGATAAGGGCCTGATGACCTTCTTGGTTGGCGAAGTCATTGACCAGGCTATCGCTGAAGGCGTGAAGATGGGCGTTGAGTACCGCATTGTGCCTTTGGGCCACGACGTAACGGCTGTTACCCATGTTGTGACCGTTGCTATTCGTGCCGCACTGATCTTCGGCGCTGTTGAGCCGGGTAACCTGGCTGCACTGCTTGAG
>CAKUDT010000089.1 GCA_934645125.1 uncultured Eggerthellaceae bacterium | reverse complement strand
CTTTTTACCTCAATCGCAATGATATCCGTGCCGCTTTGAATCACGTAATCAACTTCCTGGGACCCATCGCGCCACCAGTACACATCGAACCCTTCTTTCTGGCCCCATGCGATAAGCGATGCACCCACTGCCGTTTCCACCAAATGACCCCGTTGAGAAGGGTCTTTCATCAAATCAGAAGCGTTTCGCCAGGTCGCATACATAAGCGACGGGTCATGGACCAGCAGACGCGGCGAGCTTGACTTGCTTTTGATTTGCTTCGCGTCAAACTTTTGCAATCCACTCATCATGCCGGCGCCTGCTAGCAAATCAAGGTAATTCTTGATTGTTTCGGTATTTCCCTTGTCGTCAAGCTGCCCAAGAAGCTTTCGATACGAAATCTCTTGAGCCGAATGCTGCGCACCCAGCTCGAATAACGCCCTCATCAGAGCAGGTTTCCGAACACGCTCCATTTGAAGGATATCTTTAGAGATGGTAGCCTCTATGATGGAGTCGCGCATGTAATCTTTCCATCGCTTTGCGTTATCTTTCAAACGCGCTGCACCAGGATACCCACCGAACATCAGATAGTCATCAAGCGCATATCCAAACGCCCTACTCATTTCGCTTAGGTCCCAGTGCGTTGAACGGATTATTTCATGACGTCCCATAAGCGATTCGCTTACACCAGCGCTCAAAAGAAGACTGGAAGACCCCGACAGAACCACTTTAAGATCCAGTTCATCCCACGAATCCTCGTCCCAAAGGCGCTTGACGGTTTCCGACCAGCCGCTTGCTTTCTGAATTTCGTCGATAAACAAAACCGCAGGTCCCTGCTGAGCAAGAGCACGCGCCTGCATCCATTCAACCTCAAGCTGCTCGGGGCTTATAGCCAAAGGTGCATCGGCCGAGAAGACATGAGCGGGAAGACCCGTTTCTCTGAGTGCTTGCCTAATAGCGGTAGTTTTTCCCGTTTGTCGGGGACCAAGGACTATTTGAATAAACGAACGCGGTTCTCGTAAGCGCTGCTCAAGTTCGAAAGATATATCTCTTCTGAATTCCATAGCAAACCGCCCATCTACAAGGGAAAATGTATTTCTTCATTATGTGAACCTCGCAAATATTATACATAAACTTCGCAAATTTTTATCGCTAACCTCGCATTTTTCATTGGTAAACCTCGCAAAATTTCTTGGCAACCTATCAAATTTGAAGGAATAACCTCGCAAAAATATCTCCTTAACCTCGCAAATTTTACGATTGAACCTTGCATTTTCTCCCACTCGAACGCATAAAAAAGGCTGCAGGATACCTCCCACAGCCTTATTGAAACAAGCAAGAACCAGCGATTTACAGCTCACGACCGCGCAAGATAACGCGCTCAACCGTTACCGTCTCGGGGTCAAGAATCACGCAGTCAGCCACTTTACCAGCAGAAATAGAGCCACGTTCATCGGCAACGCCCATCGCAATAGCGGGGTTTAAGGTTGCCGCACGCAAGGCATCTGCCAGCGGGATTTCCATCTTCGTTACCGCCGTTTTCACGCACAGCGCCAGATTCGTTACCGAACCCGCAATCGTGCCATCATGCAGCGTTGCCAAGTTGCCACGCACGGTTACCGCCTGGCCACCCAACGCATATTCGCCATCGGGCATGCCGGCAGCTTCCATGGTGTCGCTGATCAACAGCATACGCTCCGCGCCGAAAATCTTGAACGCAAGGCGTACCATCGACGGATGAATATGCACGCCATCAGCGATAATCTCTGCGAATACGTCTTCGCAATCCGCCGCAGCAGCAATGGGACCCGGGGCACGATGTGCCAAGCCGGGCATAGCGTTATACAAGTGCGTCAGTTGACGAGCGCCCGCATCGAACGCAGCCACGGCATCGTCGTACGTTGCGCACATGTGAGCCAGCGACACGCGCGTGCAGCCCTTTACTGCCTTGATGAATTCAAGCGCACCCGGCTCTTCGGGAGCAATGTCAACAAGTTTTACCAGGCCATGGGCGCGTTCTTGCAAGCGCATGAACATCTCAACGTTCGGTTCCTGCACGTATGCGGGGTTTTGCGCGCCCACCTTCGACGGAGAAATGAACGGACCCTCCATGTTCAGACCCAGAAGCGTTGCCTCGTTGTCCGCCGGCGCAAACGCTGCAGCAACATCGCAAATGCCGCCCAGCTTTTCCTCGGGGAACGTCATCGTAGCAGGGCAAATAGCCGTAATGCCTTGCGACGCTTCGTACTCTGCCATCTTATGGAACGATTCATCGGTGCCGTCGCACGCATCGTGACCGATGCACGCATGAAAATGCACATCAATCATGCCGGGAGCAAGAACTTTGCCCGCCGCATCAAGCACTACGCCGTCATCCACATACGATGCTTGCTCAACAAAAACGCCGTCGTTCACGTAGACGGTCTTCTCCTCAAAACCCGTAAACACGTTGCCGTTAATGATTTTCACGGAAACCTCCTTTTATTTCTCATAAATACGCGGCAATCCCGCTTCCTATCAGGACTTTTACCGCTCAAAAACATGTCAGCCCGAGCAGAACGCTGCCCGGGCTGAACGCAACAATCAATAATCCGCAATGCAAGTTACAGGCACTACAGGCGAACAGGAGCGAACTCGGGCATCAGCTTGGCGCGCTTGAGCACCTTCACGATCTCGGTCACGTCGTTGCCTACCAGCGGCATAACAGGTTCGCGCATCTGGTTCGTGTTGAACACGCCCATCTGCCACAGCGCGGTCTTGAATGCACCAACGCCGGCACCGAAACCAACCGTAGCGTTCACGTGGCGCGTCAGGAACATCAGACGAGCCAGATAATCCTGGCACTCGCGCACCTTATCCCAGTCGCCCGCCTTCGCGGCGTTGTACATTTCCACGTACGGCTCGGGAGCCAAGTTCGCCAAACCGGGAACGGAACCATCGGCACCGCCCAGCAGCGCACCATCGACCACTACTTCGTGGCCCGTGAGCAGCTGCAGCGGATGACCTGCATCTTCGTTTTCCAGCATAAGCCAGCGGAAGGAAACGTCATCACCCGAAGAGTCCTTCACGCCTGCCAAAACACCATCGCCACCCAAGCGAACCAGCATGGTGGGATCCAGCTTGGTATGAACGCATACCGGCAGGTCATAGGCGAAAAGCGGCAGATTCGTATGCTCGCGAATCACGCGGAAATGGCGCTCGTTTTCCTTCGGACCGCCCAGCGCGTAGAACGGAGCGGTGCATACCAGTGCGTCAATGTCGAACTGCTGCGTGCGCTCGACCTGCTTGATAACGCGCTCGGTTTCCATGTCGATAACGCCCACCAAAACCGGCACGCGATGATCAACAATGCGCACGGCGTTTTCCAGCACTTCGTAGCGCTGATCATCATTCAAAAAGGCCACTTCGCCACTTGAACCCAAGAAGAACAAACCATGCACGCCCGCATCAATCATGCGGTTGATGGAGCGCTCGAACGCAGGCACGTCCAGTTGCTTGTCGGCGGTCAAAGGAACGACCACAGGAGGAATAACACCATGAAACTTGCTGTACTGAGACATTCTAGTTACCCGATTTCTTCTTTCTATCGTTTGTCTACAACAGTAACGCAAACAATCATACACATTACTTCGGCGTTGCCGCGCTCGTGTTGCGGTCTTCACCGCAACAACAACTCACGCCGCGCCGCAGCGCGAAGCGCGGACACGCGGCAATCCCCAAATGCCGCATCCACGCGCCCTTACTCGAAAGCGCTCTCGTCCGGATGCAAAAGCGAAGGCGTTGCGCCCAAAAGCAGCTTCGTGTAAGGCTCTTGCGCGTGGTTGAAGATCTGATCGGTGGTGCCGCGCTCAACAACCATGCCCTTATTCATAACAATGATGCGGTCGGAAATATAGCGCACCGTTGAAATGTCGTGCGAGATGAACACCATAGAAAGGTTCAGCTCGCGTTTCAGATCCATGAGCAAGTTCAGAATTTGCGCACGAACGGAAACATCCAGAGCGGACGTCGGTTCGTCGGCGATGATGACCTCGGGGTTCAGCGACAGGGCACGCGCAATAGCAACACGCTGACGCTGACCACCGGATAGCTGACCGGGAAGCGCCGCCAAGCAGCTCTCGGGCAGACCAACCAGGCCAATGAGTTCCTTCACGCGCGCCTCGCGTTCCGCGGGCGTGCCCACTTTATGCACGATCATGGGGTCCATCAGCTGATCATGCACGCTCATGCGCGCATTCAGCGCCGTTGCAGGATCCTGGAACACCACGGATACCACACGGCCGATAGCACGACGATCAGTCGCCGTGCGCTTCGTAACATCGCGGCCCTTAAAGAACACGCGACCCGACGTAGGCGATTGCAAGCCGCACAAAACGTTAGCTGTAGTTGACTTACCGCAGCCCGACTCGCCCACAATGCCAATGCATTCGCCCGGCATAAGCTTGATGGTAACGCCCTGAACAGCCTTTACCATGTTGGGGTGCAGCAAAGATCCGGTGCGCGTCTTGAACGTCACATAAATGTCGTCCAAGAAGATAAGCGGCTCGCGCCCATCATCGGGCGTATCATCCGGCGCGCTCTTCTCGGGCGCGGGGATAGCCATAAGCTCTTCGCGTACGTTGCGCGCGCGAGAAACAGGACGCGAATACACGTCTTCCTTCGTGCCCTCAATGCTGGCCTCGCCCACTTCAATAGAATGCGCTTCGTTATCAACGCGGGCATCGCCCAGCTCAGCTGCTTCGCCTACCTCGCGATTGACCGTGGCGCCCAAAGCGGCGGAAACAGTGCCTTTTGCAAGCAGCTCATCCGCAGAGGCGGCAAGCGATTCGATTTTCTGCACCATTATGCCCTCCCTTCTGCCGGCACCAAAGGTTTCAGACCCAGGCGCGTAAGCTCACTATCAGGCAGTTCGGCGTAGTAATGATCGGTTCCCTTGAGCTGCTTCAGCATGGGGCGAACATTGGAAATGCAGTCGGGATGGCTCGAACGCGGACGGAAACGGTCGCCTGCGGGGAAGTCCTTCGGCGACGGAACCGAACCCGGCACTTGCAGCAGACGGTCACCACCAGCTTCGATAGATAGGACAGAGCCCAGAAGACCACGGGTGTACTCGTGGATAGGATTCGTCATAATCTCGCGAACGGGACCCTGCTCCACAACCTGACCTGCATACATAACGGTAATAGAGTTCGCCACTTCGGCCACCAACGCCAAGTCGTGGCTCACGAAGATCATAGCGAAGCCCAGCTCGTGCTGCAAGCGGTTCAGCAAGTTGATAACCTGCTTTTGCACGGTAACGTCCAATGCCGTGGTAGGCTCATCGGCAATGATGATCTTCGGGTCACGCGTAAGCGCCATAGCAATCAAAACGCGCTGACGCTGTCCACCGGAAAGCTCGTGCGGATACGAATCGAGCGTACGCTTCGGATCAAGACCAACCAACTCCAAAAGCTCTTCGGCACTACGGGTGCCACCGCGGCTTGTAAGCTGCTTAAACTGCGCCCTAATCAGCATAGACGGGTTCAAAGCGCTCAAGGAGTCCTGATAAATCATGGCAATTTCGCGACCACGAATCTGGTTCAGCTCGCTTTCGCTCATCTCCAGGATGTTCTTGCCGTCGTAAAGAATCTCGCCGGAAATCGTGGCAGACGCGGGGTCAAGCAGACCCATGATGGCGCTGGTGGAAATCGACTTGCCGCAGCCGGACTCGCCCACCAGACCCATGGTCTGACGAGGACGAACAACGTAATTCAAGTGGTCAACCACGTTCACATCGCCATGACGCTTGAACTTAATGCAGAAATCCTTGACTTCCAGAATAGGCGGAACATCGGTGCGTGCAACAAAGCGGTCGGTACGCTTCGTTTCCACTTCCTTCAGCGCGTTCAGGCGCTTCTCCAGCATTTCAGCCTGGGCAGCGTATGCCAACTTGGGGTCGGATACCAAGCGGTCGGCTTCGCGGTCACCCGCAAGGTTATCGTCTGCTGCGGAAACGGGAGCGCTGGGCGCAGCGGCCATGGCATCGGTAATGCCTTCGGACAAAACGTTCAGGCACAACGTGGTGATCATAATGAACAAGCCCGGGAACAGCGCCTGCCACCAACGACCGGAAAGTACGCCGGCGCGTGCATCGGCAAGAATGTTACCCCAGGTCGGAGTCGGTTCAGGAATACCTGCGCTAATGAACGCCAACGATGCTTCGAATACAATAGCATCCGCCACGCACACCACCGTGAACACCAAAATGGGAGCCAAGCAGTTGCGCATGACGTGCTTCACCAAAATCCACGGCGCCTTTGCACCGGAAACAATGGCGGCGCGCACGTAATCTTGTCCATACTCGCTCATGATGTTCGCGCGCACCACGCGGGCAATCTGCGG
>CAKUDT010000088.1 GCA_934645125.1 uncultured Eggerthellaceae bacterium | reverse complement strand
TACATTTTTGTAGCCCATATATGATAGCGCCTGATAGGCGAATGTCAACAACTTTTTCGCGTCTGACCGCGAGTTTTCACATTCTGCGCAGATTGCGATGGGAAGCCGCAACCCTGGACCGCGCCCCGGCCCAGGCGTGGGTGCGCCCGTCCCGGGCGCTTACGCGTCGCGACCAGGCGCCCGTCGAGTCGCAGCGCCGCACGCCACCGCACTCCACCAGGCACTCCAGCGCACGCCCCACTCGGCGCGCACCGCCCACAGCGCGAACCCGTCGCGCTACTCCGCCAGCAGCCTCACGCACGTCTCAACCGAAGCACGACCGCCGCGCGAGCCCGTAGCAGCATTTCGCTACGAAAAATCGCCAACGAGCCAGCTACCAATCAATTGACTCATAGCTCAGACCACGCTCGTTCCTCATCATGCGCAACCAATTTTCAGGGGTGATTGGCGGAACAAGCGACCGCGCAAAACCCTTCACATCGCGCGTAACAAGGTAGTCCGCCTTCGCCTTTTCCGCAGCTAGCGCCACCTGGCAATCCTCGATATCGCTCCACCCCAAAGAAAGCGCACGCAACGAATCCTGAGCGCATAAATCTACAAGCGAAATATGCGCGCAAACCGTCTTCAGCATGGATTGCAGTTTATCCGCTGGAATGTACTTACGCAGAACATAAAACGCATCGGTCAAGCTTTGCACGGGAAGCCACAGCTTCGCATCGCCGAAAAAGCCCGCGGCAACTACCTGTTCAGCAGCGGAGAAAAACGGTTCTTTCCTACCCAAATAATCGATAAAAACGCAGGTATCAAGCAAGAGATTCATACTTTTCCTCTCGAGCCTGCGCCAACAAATCTTTGTAGCTCACGTCAGCATCGACGCCCCAGTCAACCGAAAACGTGGAGTCCTGCACAAACGACCGAAACGCATCCGTGCGCTCCTGTTTTTCGTTGACCGAAGGGGCGGCCTGATGAGCAGCAGGCAGCTTACCTTCGGAAAGAAGGTAATCGTATGCGCTGTTTATCAGGTCGGTTGGCGTTTTTCCCAACGACTGCAAAATCCCTTTTGCTGCATCGCGCTTCGCAACGGGAACTCGAGCATTTATCACTGCGCTCTCCATGGCCTTCCCCTATCTGTAAGATGTCTTACAGATAGGATACTACCGCGAAGGCGCCTGGTCAAGAGGCATACGAAGAGGCGGCAGCTCATTCACCAGGCACTCCACTCCGGGCGTCCACCGATCCGCAGCGCCACACGCCCGGCGCACACGCCGCCGCGCCCCGGACACCCGCCCGGCGCACACCCCACCTGCCGATTCGCAGCGCACACCCGCCGCGCAGGCCCGTCGCGCTACTCCGCCAGCAGCTTCGTGAAGTCCGCCAAAACGCCCGGAATGTCAATCTGCTGAGGGCAAACCGCCGCACACGAACCGCACGCAATGCAGTCCGCCGGCTTCTTCCCCTCTTCCACCGCTGCAAGCGCCATGGCGGCAATGAAGCCGCCGCCGCTCAGCTTGTGCTCGTTGTAAAGCTCCAGCATCCACGGAATATCAATACCAATCGGACAATGCGAAACGCAGTAGCGACACTTCGTGCACGGCTGGACGTTTTCCTTAACGCGCGCGTCAACAATCTCTTGCAACGCGAAAAAGTCCTGGTCGCTCAACGATTTTTCCTCGCTCAGCAGCTCAATGTTCTGCGAAATCTGCTCCAGCGTGGACGATCCGCACAGCACGCACGTCACCTCGGGTTGCGCTTGCAGCCAACGCAGCGCCCACTCCACCGCCGACCAATCGGCATGCAGCGCACGCAGCTTCGCTTCTTCTTCCGCCGACAGCTTGCACAGGCTACCGCCGCGCAACGGCTCCATAACCCAAATGGGCAGACCCCACTCCTGCGCGACCGCCATTTTGCCCTTCGTGTCCTGGAATGTGTAATCAAGGTAATTCAGCTGCAGCTGGCAAAACTCCATATGCTCGCCGTACGCCTGAAGGAAGCGGCGAATGGTTTCTGCCGTTCCATGCGCGGAAAAGCCCAGGTGGCGAATGCGTCCGCGCTTCTTTTGCTCAATCAGGTAGCTCAGCGTGCCATACTGTGCGTCATCCAGATATTGCTCGATATTCATCTCGCACACATTGTGCACCAGGTAAAAGTCGAAGTAGTCTACGCCGCATTTGCGCAGCTGCTCCTCGAAAATCTCTTCCGTTTTGCCCATGTTCGCCAGATCGTAGCCGGGGAATTTGCTTGCCAAGTTGAACGACTCGCGCGGATATTGCGCCAAAATCTTGCCCACCATGCGCTCGGAGTTACCGCCATGGTAGCCCCATGCCGCGTCGAAGTACGTCACGCCGTGCTCAATCGCGTAAGCAATCATCTCTGCCGCAGCCTGCTCGTTTATATTCGTGTCGTCGCCATCGACAATGGGCAAACGCATGCAACCCATCGCAAAAACAGACAGTTTCTCATTTTGGAATTTCTTATAAAGCATGAAAGGCCCTCTCTTCTATCTGCCTACCCGCAAACACCAGTTCGCGACGCCAGCCGCGTGGCTACCCTGCAATACGCGCGGCCCCTACGATTTGTGACCGGCTCGCGACTTGTAGCAGCCCCGCAAATCGTAGCCGATCCGCAATACGCGCGCAGACCCTCGATTCGTAACCAACCCATAATACGCCGCGCGCCGACCCGCAGTTCTCTCGCAAAAATGCCTACATCTATTGAACCACCTTACGTTGACTTTACGTCAAGAATTTTTTCTTTTACGGCTTTGCTACACGCATCAATCGCTTTTCAACCGCAGCGATGGTCGCACGCACCGAAGCGAAGGCGGTTACAAAATCGCCCCAAGTTCGTGCATGCAAAGAACCCGCACGATAAGGTAGAATCTCAGGAAACGCAAAAGAATACCAGCGCAGCAACAAGTCAGGCGACAGCAACAGAAACAGCCGCGACTCAAACCGCCTGGTGACGAGCATAAAATGAAAGGGAGGGCACCATGAAGGAATACGAGATTGCCATCAAAAGCTGGAACGCTTGCGGCGGACCGAACGAGGCAATGGCTCATTTTGAAGAGGTTGAAATCGAAAGCCCCGAGGACTACATCCGCGCGAAGCACAGCGTGGACTTCCCGAAATTCTCGAAAGAGATCACGCCAACGGGACAAATTGTGTACCTGTTCGACAATGGCGCTATCGGCTATTCCTACGAGTTTACTGAGATTTAGGGGTCAAGAGGGCTAATGAGCAACACATGAGGAAAGGACTCGAAGACCTCCATGCGCCCCGCCTTCAATAAATATTCCAGCACAAGCGGCTTTCTTCATTGCGAAGGGAGCCGCTTTTCGATTACACGAGCAGCCACCCCTACGCACCGAACGACACTGCCACCTGGTACAACACGTCCTCGGTAAGATGCTGACCTGCGGGGGCATGCACGGCGTAGCATGAAAAGCTCGGCTTGTCAGCCAAGCTCACACCCACGCTTCTACCCAGCGCGCGCACTTCGTCTTTCGTGAGCCCCGCACGACGTAGCGGCGAAATCACGCCCAGCTCCGCGAGCGCACGAAAGCCAGGACGCCGCGCCGGATTGTCGGTTGCATTCGTTCCATCGCATAGAACGGGATAGCCGTCGGCCTGCGCGTGCTCTTTGATGGTTCCAAAAATGAATGTCTTGCAATGATGACAGCGGTCGGGCGGGTTCGCAGCAATAGCCGGCTGGGACAGCACATCGGCATAGATGACCTCGAGCGGCACACCCCACTCGGCGGCAACACGCTGCGCATCCGTTACATCGGCATTGGGCTGAAAAGCCGTTTTGACCAGGTACGATTTCGCCTGGCAACCCGCTTTTGCCGCAGCGCCCAAAAGACATGCGGAATCGGCACCGCCGGAAAACGCCAGCGCGAATCGCGGCACGCGCGCAAAGAACGCCTCCAGCGACTCCACACCCACGGGAAACGCATCGGCACCGGCGCCCGCAGCAGCACCCGCGGCCGTGCCCGCGAGGCCGCCCGTGCCCGCAGAGCCCACGCCCGCGACCTCGCCGTTCGCGCTACTCAACCGTCTCGCCCGGCAAATGGTTGCCCGAAAAGTTCAAACCGCCCGTAATAACGTGCGCCGCTTCGGGCGGGAACTCATCAGCATCAAACAGCGCAAACGCCGCACCCACGCGTGATTTCGCCTGGTCAATAAGCTGATCCAAGCTTGCCGTTGATTCCTGCTTCGTAAAGGGATTCACCCACACGTTGCCTTCGTGGTTGTCGAATTCACACTCGGTGGCCTCAATCGCACGATGCGACATAGAACGATAGAACGAATACGGGCGCGCCAGCTCCTCCACGCGCGCAAGAAGCGAGCGTTTCATGCCGGTACGCGAGTAAAAAATGTTCTGCACCAGGCGAAACGCCTTAACCGACTTGCGGAAAACATCAATTTGCATGCTACGCTGGAACACCATAACCGCCATGTACGAGTACAGCTTGCCAATAATCGTGAGCGTTTCGTCGCTTGCCTGCAGAATTTCCTTGTACGGCTTGAACGTGGCGACCGTCTTGCCTGTACGCTTGAACAGCGTCACTTCGTCGAATTCGCTCTCAATAACAGCGTGAATCTCGTTGCCGTTCTTGCGCGTTAAGCCTTCCACGCCCGCATCACACAAGGCGTACTGGTTCGCGTACACCAGCGGATGCACCGTTGAATCAAGCAGATAGTGGCACAAGAAGCCCAGAAGATATGCGCGTCCAATAGGCCGTTCATCAGGGGTAAGCGTATCCAGCGCATCATGAAATGCCATCAAAATCTTGTCGGTATCCTGACTGTGCATAGCGCTTCCCAGCGCCGAAAAGTCCGAAATGCTCGGGTTCGCGCGCGCGTAAAACAGCGGGTCAGGACCTTGATTTCCCAAAAGAAAAGCGAAGCGCTGCTCGGGATCGATTCCAATAAAATACGCATCGCCTTCATAGACGGTTTCTCCAAAAAGATCATGAGTGATAATGGCGGGCATAATCTTCTCCCTTCACTCCGTTTCGCCTTTATTCCTTCGACGCGTATGTTATGCCTTTGGCGCTTTTGCCGTGCAAAAGACGCGTAAAGACAGTGCAAAATCGAAGTGACAAAAAACGGAGTCGTCCTTTTTCTTTGTTGAGCATAACTATACAATGAGCAAGTACGCCTAAACACCTAGTTTACGCTTTTTAACCGTTTTGATTCCATTCGGTAAATTTAACCGAAGCGCTTTGCAAAGGAGCACTTGTGGCAAAAACAAAAATGACCAAGCAGGAAAAAAGCTGGGTCCTTTACGACGTGGGCAATTCCGCCTTCGTCCTTCTCTCTTCCGCACTGATTCCCGTTTATTTCAAGTCTATTGCCGAACCCGGTTCTTCCGTGGTCGTGGCATGGGGTTACGCGGAAACCATCGCATCGCTTATCTTGGCCCTGCTCATGCCCATTTTGGGAAGCATGGCCGACTACAAGGGCAACAAGAAGAAATTCTTCATGGCCACGGTTATCATCGGCGTGATTTGCTGTGCGCTTCTCGGATTCCCCAGCCAGGCGCTGCCGTTTTTGATTCTGTACGTGGTTGCCGCGGTCATGCTGAACGGCTCGATGGTTTTCTACGACGCGTTCCTGGTTGACGCCGCCAAAAGCGACGATCGCCTGGATATGGTTTCCTCGCACGGTTACGCGTGGGGCTACATTGGTTCGTGCCTGCCGTTTATTGCCAGCTTGGTAATTGTGCTGTTCGGCTCGAATTTCGGCATTGATATGTCCACCGGCATGAAAATCGCGTTCCTGATCACGGCCGTTTGGTGGTTCGTGTTCAGCTTGCCGCTGGTTCGTAACGTTCATCAGGTCAATTACAAGGAAGACAGTGGCACCGGCATCAAGCTGGGCGAAGTGATGCGCGGCCTGATGGGCACGCTCAAGAGCATTGCGAAGGACAAGCGCCTGCTGCTTTTCGTGATTGCGTACTTCTTCTACATCGATGGCGTACATACTATTATTAAGATGTCCACGAGCTACGGAACTGACTTGGGCATTGACGCTACGCAACTTGTATTAGCCCTGCTCATGACGCAGTTCGTAGCGTTCCCTTCTGCCATTGTATATGGCAAGTTGGCAGGAAAGTTCGGCACGCGCAAGATGCTTTGCATCGCCGTTTTTGCGTACCTGTGCATCACGCTGTTCGCGGCGTTCTTGCTGCGTTCCGCGCTTGAGTTCTGGATTCTGGCGTTCGCCGTGGGTCTGTTCCAGGGCGGCATCCAGGCGCTTTCCCGCTCGGAATTCGGCAAACTCATCCCCAAAGAGCACGCGAACGAGTATTACGGCTTCTTCGACATCTTCGGCAAGTACGCTGCCATTCTGGGCACGTTCCTGATGTCGGTATTCACGCAGGTCACGGG
>CAKUDT010000087.1 GCA_934645125.1 uncultured Eggerthellaceae bacterium | reverse complement strand
ACATGGCAGCGCTTGCTGTGGGCGGAGCCGTGGGACACAACCCCATCTCTGTCATTATCCCTTGTCATCGCGTAGTGGGCGCAAACGGAAGCCTTACCGGCTATGCGGGTGGGCTGGATAAGAAAATCGCACTCTTGAAGCACGAAGGCGTGGATACCGACAAGCTTTTCCGCCCCGCGAAAGGAACGGCACTCTAAGGCAAACGGAACAGCGGCGGCAATCGACCAGCGCGCATTGAAAATGAACGCCCCAACGAACAACGCGGCACGGCAGACCACGCGACACGGCGCGAAGCGTATCGCAGCAACGCGTCCCCCACGCCGCACGCGCTGCAGCCGCATACAACGACAGCAATAAAAGACTCCCCCGAAACGGGACCCCTCAAAGAAAGAGAAAAGCATGGGTGACTTCTCAGAACGAGTATATCGCGTTGTTGCAAGTATTCCCGCAGGTAAAGTAGCGAGCTATGGAACCGTCGCGCGCCTGATGGACAGCCCGCGCAGCGCCCGTTACGTGGGATTCGCGCTGCGCAACAACCCCTCACCTGGCTCAGGACTTGAAAACATCCCCTGTCATCGCGTGCTCTTCAAGGACGGTAGCCTGTGCGAAGGGTTCATTTTTGGCGGCCCCGGCGTTCAACGCGAGCTGCTTGAAGCAGAGGGTGTGACCTTTGTCGACAACAACCATGTGGACATGGCTGCCTGCGAATGGGACGGCAGCGGCTTCGTGGAAACCGCAGGCGCAGACGAAGCCGAAGGCGGCACAACAGACAAAGGCACCAGTGCCCCTACCACTCCGCCCGCCGACTTCGATTGGAAAGCTGAACTGGGAGAATAGCAAGATTTACCAGTTCGCGCGAATGAACTCCAAAAGCTCCTGATACGTTTCCAACGCAGGAATCTCTGGATACTGCTCTTTGAGCGCATCGGTCGTGCGGAAAAGCGCACCGGCCTTGGAATTTTGAATCATGCGTACATCGTTGTAGCTGTCACCAGCAGCAATGGTATCGAAGCCCAAAGACTGAAACGCACGAACCGCCTTGTACTTCTGGTCATCGGTGCGCAGTTTATAGCCAGTGATTTCACCATTTTCGGCAACCACGAGCTGATGGCAGAAAATAGTGGGGTAACCCAGCTTTTCCATAAGAGGACGAGCAAATTCCTCAAACGTGTCGCTCAAGATGATGACCTGGGCAAACGAACGTAGCTCATCCATAAACTCACGAGCACCCGGCAAAAGATCAATACCTGCAATGGTCTGCTGAATTTCCTTAAGCCCCAGCCCATGCTCTTTCAAAATGGCAAGACGATACTGCATGAGTTTGTCGTAATCGGGTTCATCGCGCGTGGTCTTTCGCAGCTCGGGAATGCCCGTAGCTTCCGCGAATTCAATCCAAATCTCTGGCGCGGTAACGCCCTCCAGATCCAAACAAACAATATTCATACCTTATGCCCCTATCTTTATCTGCTTTACGCGGCGCAAAAAACATCGCCGCATTTCGATGATGCCGTTCGATAAACCAGCGTCCATTGTGAAACTCATCGCACGAAACGCATCACCAATACCCGCAAACGGGCGAATAAACTGGCCATCAGCACGGATATGCTGACACAAATGCAAAGAAGATACGCGACGAGTCTGCAATGCACAACAAAAATACGCGAAGAACGCAATCAGCAACGGCGGTTAACGTAAAACGCGCGCACCACAACCACTCACGAACAAGCGCAGGGACAATCGCCTCCGCAAAACAACGAACGAGTGCGAAAAAGCTCGCTATCGCCGCATGCTAGCGGACGCGAAAGACAAGATATTCGTTCAAGCTGCCGGTACGCCCATCGGCGCGGAAGCAATCGGTAAGCTGTGCAACATCGCTCACCGACGCCGCAAGCGCCTTCACTTCCTCATCGTCGAAATGGTGACAATAGCGGAAAATACCCTTGGCCTGCTGCCAGCCTAAAAGGTAGTCATTCGCATCCAGATTCAAATATAATCCCTGTTCAGCGAAGTATTTTAAAGCGGCCGCGTGGGACTCATGCGTTTTTTTCGCCAGCCCGGGCTCATCCATGAACCGCCATAGAGACACAGCAACAAATCCGCCCGGAACCGTTGCCGCGCAAAGCGCACGTAGCAAACGCTCCCGCGCCATGCGTCCTGGAACGTGATGGAAGAACCCGAAGCACACGGTCAGATCCACGTTCGCGCCTTCGGAACCGGCACCCCTGCACGCTGCATCTTCGCACGGCGCATCTTCGCGTGCATCACCTATGGAGCCACCGGGAACAAATGCGACGCCCACGCCCTTAGAACCGCTGGACACAAACGACAAAGCGCGATCTTCGATAAGCGCCGAAACGATATCGCACGACGTGAAGACAACACCCGCAGGCGCACCGACCAACTGCTCGCAAGCATCAACAGCACGATAATCCCAGGTCGCGTTCGGCAACGCACTTTCCAGGAAGCTCTTGAATCGAACATTTCCACACGCTACGTCCAAAATGCGATGCACCGGTGCGACAGACGCGCCCGCGCCTTCCGTCTCGCCGCACCGCAACGCACTGCCGCGTTGCGTGCCCCCACCATCACCCGAAGCACCAGCAGAATGGCGCCGGGCTTCCTCTGCGTCAGCGCACATCACGTCGTCCGCATCTTCGCCGCGCTGCAGCGCGCCGTCCGCGCCTTCGTCTTCCCAACCCGTATCAGCCAAAACGCGCTGCCAGCCCGCCCACGCACTCTGCCTCGTTGCCGAAAACGACTCCGCCTGCGACGCGTAAAACGCCTGCGTGGTGCGATTTAGTATGTTTGCCGTTGAAACGTCCATGCTCTCCCACGAATCCTGCAAAAGAATCCTGTAAAATGTGCGGTTATGGAAAAAATCATTTTAGACATAGCCGCTGCCTTGCGTCGCGCCGCCGCCACGGGCGAAACATTTGACGCCGCCCAGCTTGTGCGCTTGCTGCACGCTTACAACAAGCCGCTGGGGCAAAGCGAGCAGTTCTACACAAAAAAGAAGCTGCTGCCATATTACCTGAAAACGAAGGCGAGCGACCCCGCACGCTGGGAAAGCTGGCACATTGACGCCACAACCGAGCGCGCCTTGGTTCAGCTGCTGCAAATCAAGCCGCGCCGCACCAGCTCGGGCGTGGCCACCATCACGGTCATCACGAAGCCGTGGGGCTGCTCAAGCAATTGCATCTACTGCCCCAACGACATCCGCATGCCGAAAAGCTACTTATCAAACGAACCCGCCTGCCAGCGCGCCGAGCGTAATTTCTTTGACCCGTACCTCCAGGTCGCGGCACGTTTGCATGCCCTGCGCGAGATGGGCCACACCACCGACAAAGTAGAACTTATTGTGCTGGGCGGCACCTGGACCGACTACCCCGAGAGCTACCAATACTGGTACATGACGCAGCTGTTCCGTGCGCTCAACAATGGCGAAGGCGCCCCCGAATACGCAGATGAACTGCGTAAACGCTACGAACAAGCAGGCATTCCCGAAACCGAGGAAGCCCTGCAAGCCTTCGCTGCGCCTGCCCAGGCGGCCATTGACGCAGGTACGATAACGTTCAACGAAGCGCACGGCATGCTCTACGGGCAAGACAGCCCTTGGCAACGCTTGGCATTGTGGCAAACCGCGGAGTCCAGCGAGCTTGAACAGCAGCAACGCATAAACGAAACCGCCGAGCACCGTTGCGTGGGCCTGGTCATTGAAACGCGCCCCGACACCATCACGCCGCGAACGCTCACGCACGCACGGCGCTTCGGCTGCACGAAAATCCAAATGGGCATCCAAAGCCTTGATCCTGCCGTGCTGGCCGCGAACCATCGGGCCACCAGCACCCAGGAAATCCAGCGCGCCTTTGCGCTGTTGCGCCTGTTCGGCTTCAAGCTGCACACGCATTTCATGGTGAACCTTTACGGCTCAACGCCCGAACGCGACAAAGCTGATTTCCGACAATTCGTGACCGACAAGCGCTTCCTTCCCGATGAAATCAAGGTGTACCCGTGCGTGCTCACCAAAGGAACACAGCTTGAACGCCTTTATGAGCAGGGGGAATGGCAAGCTTACACCGAAGAAGACCTGCTGGATATCTTGGTACACGACATATGCGCCACACCCGCGTACTGTCGCATATCGCGCATGATCCGCGACATTTCAAGCGACGACATTATTGCCGGCAACAAGAAAACGAACTTGCGCCAGCTGGCCGAGCTTTCCGCCACGAAAACGAGTGAACGCATCCAAGAAATGCGCTACCGCGAGATCAAGGGGAAGGCCACCGACCTCTCTGAGCTGCATCTTGACGTGGTGCCTTATGAAACGTCGGTTTCGCGCGAGTTCTTCTTGCAGTGGGTCACGCCGCAAAACGAGCTGGCAGGTTTTTTGCGCCTGTCGCTTCCCCTGCGCAACGCTTTGGCAACGCTTGGCGCCGAAGCGCCCATTTTGCCTGGACAAGCCATGATTCGCGAGGTACATGTGTATGGACGCGCGGCGCACATTGATGGCGAATCCCAAAACGCGCAGCATCTGGGGCTGGGGAAAAAGCTCATCGCGCGGGCATGCGAAATTGCCGCCGGTGCCGGTTATGACGAAATAAACGTGATCAGCGCCGTGGGCACGCGCGCCTATTATCGCTCGCTCGGATTTGCGACAAGCGAAAACGGCCTTTATCAAACGAAAAGGATTGCACATGAGTAGCATCTTCGACTTGCTTGCGCCCGACCGCGGTGCGCAAGAACGCGAAAACCAAATTGTGGCTTGCAACAAGGATACCGCGGAATTCGGGCTCTCGCTCACGCGCGAACAAGCCCACGAACTGGACGTTGCGCACTGCCAGCTGCTGGATGCGCACGACCGCGTGGAGTTTGGCACCTCTGGGACCATTCAGGTCATCGAAGGGTTTGCTTCTTCGCCCTACCTGGAGCAATTCAATTACGCCGACACGCTGAGTGCGCTGCAAGAGAAGTTTTACGAGCTGCGCGCACAGGCGGGCGTCGATGTTTTCGATGACGAGATCATCGACGGTATGCGCCTTCTGTTCGATGGCGATGCAGGCGGAACCGTTGATCTTTTGGCCACGTGCACGCTGGACATGGTCATGGAGGCGTACGATACGCAGACCGGCACACTCGAGGAACGCCAGCGCGAAGTAATTCCCGACATGACGCAGACCACAGAGGTTCCGCAATTCGAGGAAAACGTAAGCGAAGTGTTCGCGCAGGCAATGGAAGAAGGTCAGCAAGCGCTTGACGATGCGGCTGCGGCGGCCATAACAAGCCCCTGGGACCCTAGCGAGTGGGTCGATGATATTACCGCGCCGGGCTTTGAGGGAGAGAAGTGGGACGATGACTTTGAATAGCGAAAACGTGAGGGATGCGCAAGACGGCGTAATACACGATGCGGCAGCAGCCACAATGCCAACTTCGGCGGCAACTGACACGACTTCCACCAGGGAGAACGCTTGCAACGTAGCGGACGCGGTCACGAACGTCACCCTTCTGCGAACCGCCGACCAAGCAATCGATAAACAAGACCTTGCCGCGCTTTCCGCCAAAGTGCAAGATGGCCTTATGCGCCTGTTCGTGAAACAATGCCGTCTGTATACATGCGGCGGCAGTGCTTCTATTACGTCGCTTGAAGCGCATGATTTACTGGACTCTATTCGCTTCGTGCTGCGTGCGCACGATTTGGAAGACCCCGCAACGCTGGCACGCTTGGCAAGCAATGATATGGACACCTTGTTTCATCAGGGGCTTCAGGATATCAATCGCCGCGTGGACGATACCATGGAGCTGTGGAACCAGGTTTGCCTGACCATGCCGCCCATCAAGAACATCGCGCTGCGCGACACGCTGGCAAGCATCGGACAATTCCGCAAGGTCTACGACACGTACTTCGCCGCGTTCGCCGTGCCGGTAAGCATTGACTATCCGCTGCACGACCCCGTTCCCGAAACGCTGCAAGGCGTGGATTATGTGCATGAGTGGCTCGTGCGCTGCCTGAAGGAAGCGCAATACATCGCACAATTCGACACGAAGGAATGCATCGCAGTGCTCAAGCGCGCTTGCCCCGATTATAAGGGCCTGCTCATCAACCTTTACGAGCCCATTCATCGCCACTTCGGAGATTAGAAGCTGCGGGAAAAACGCGAAGGAACGGCGGAGCTGTTTCGCGTTTGCTGACCCGCATCGCTCTCTGACAGCGGCGGCAAGGGATTCGCCGAACGGACTCCGCTTGGATAATGCTTCTTCGGGCTTGCGGCTCGCTCAACTTATCCAAAGCGTCGCACGTCGGCTCATTCCCTTGCCGCCATCGCTTTGTTGGAACATCAACATAAAATTGTGGTGAATTGAATTTCAAAACGCAATAGTGTTGCATTAAGTCATGCAGGCGCAGCCTGCCAGGAACCTCAGGCGTAGG
>CAKUDT010000086.1 GCA_934645125.1 uncultured Eggerthellaceae bacterium | reverse complement strand
ACCTTCCAGAGCAGATTTTTGCAGGACGTCGCGCAGGCAAGGCAGTCCGTATTGATCTTCAGCCCGTTTGCCGCGCCAAGACGAGTTCAGTGGCTTGCAGCTGCGCTTGAACAATGCGCGCAAAAGCGGATTCCTGTGACTGTTGTGATGCGTTCGGCGGAATCATTGCCGGAGCGCTCTCGCAGGTCAGCGCAGATCGCTGTCGAGCGCCTGAAAAGCCAGAGCTGTTCGCTGATTTTTCGGTCAGACATTCATCAGAAATATGCAATCATCGATGACCGCATCGTCTGGTACGGCAGCATCAATCTGCTCAGCTTCGGCTCATCGCAGGAAAGCATGATGCGGCTGGTCAGCGGCAGCATCGCTCATGAACTTATGAAAACGGAGGCATTCAATGAAAATCACTGAGCTGAAAAAGCAGCTAAACGCCATGGATAAAGCAGAGCTGATTTCCATGCTGTGCAAGCTTTATAAGGCAAACCGGCAGTGTCAGGCAATCCTCGATGTGGAGATATGCGGTGCGTCAGCGGAAGCTCCAATCATCGAATCGTGCAGGAAGAAAATCCACGCCGCATTCTTCGGGAGACAGTTGTCGCTAAAAAACGCGCGCGCCGTAATCAGCGATTTCCGAAAAGCATCGCAGAATAAAGAGAGCATCGCGGATCTGATGCTCTATTATGTCGAATGCGGCGTTGAGTTTACAAACCTTTACGGGGATATCGACGAACGTTTTTATTCCAGTCTGGAATCCATGTTTGCCGATTTTGTCATGATCCTCAATAGCATGGAGAGCGATTCGTTCTATCGCAGGCAATCGAAGCGCATTCGAGCAGTCTTTGAAGATACACGCGATATCGGATGGGGATTTTCCGATGAAATGGCAAGGATTTATTTTGACATATGTTTTTTGACGTGATTTACGGTCGCAGAAAAGGAAAAGAAGCGGAGAAGCAATATCGAATCGGATGCAAATGGCATTCGGCGGAAGAGGACTCGGTACGTGGCTAAAATACAAATAGACGAGCAAGATAAAAAAGAGAGCCCCATACTCTTATCGAAGCATGAGGATCTGATTGGCTCGAAACCATTGAAATGATACAAAGGCTGTTTGGTCACAATTCTCAGGTTATCCCGAAGTCTCATGAACGCGCTAAGGTAGCGGATGTGTTCGCCAATGTTGATGTATTCGAATTTGTCCTTTCGTCCTGCGATCTGCTCCTGGATGTAATCACAATAAGGGCATGTGGGCATTCCGTAGATCTTGATCATGTGCTGATTCTCATCATGATTTGTATTTATATCAGTATTCCGTTGCAGTGATCGATCTCATGTTGGATGATCTGCGCGGTAAAACCCTCAAAAGTACCTGTTAACTGTCGGAAAGTCTGATCCTGATACTTGACTGTAATTTCCCGGTAACGCTTTGTCTTTCTGAGTCCCGCCAGAGAGAGGCAGCCTTCTTCAGCCTCATATTCACCTGACTTTGCAATAATCTCCGGATTCACCATGACCATTTGCATCGGGCCGTTACAGAAAACGATGATGCGCTTCTTCTCGCCGATCATGTTGGCGCCATGCCCACACAGCGGTCAAGGCTGACATGAAGCGTATCAAGCAGATCGGTAATGACCTGTTTGCCCGCTTCTGTGGCAATCGCTGACTTCTGCGCCAGAAACAGCGGATCATGTATGATAGGACGAATCATTAAGCGCCTCCTTGATCATTCGTTCAAAGCTTTCGGCAAAATGCTTATTGTCTTCTTCTGTACGTTTGGCAGGACCTTTCAGATGGTGCTTGCTGCTGCGCCGGGCTTTCTTTGCCAGATAGCGCTCCATCAGCAAGCTATCGATATTATCATCAGTGTACCATCTGCCGTTCTGGTGGATCGCTCTGGCACCTTTGCCCAGGGCCAGCGCCGCTACACCATAGTCTTGGGTAATGACGATATCTCCGCGCTGGCACAGATTGATCAGAGCGATATCCACCGCGTCTGCTCCAGCGCCGATTACCTTGATGACGCTGTAATCAGAAGTCAGCACATGGTTGGTATCGCAGAGCAGGGTGACAGGAATACTGTGCCTGCAGGCTATGTTCTCCGCAATCCTTGTGACAGGGCAAGCGTCCGCGTCAATATAGATCATCATCGTATTTCCCGCGTCTCCTCTAAAACTTCCGCTTCGGAAGCGCTCTCCACAAACTGTGAGATTTTCTCCATCAGGCCGTCCGCAATGGCGTTGTGCGGCACAATAGCAGCCACGCCGATGACGATGATCTGGTGGGTGTCCTGCTCGTCAATCTCTGCAGCAGACACATGGAAGCGATTCTGCAGCTGGGCGGCGAGGCTTTTGACGACCATTCGTTTCTCTTTCAAGCTGTGCACCCACGGCGCGTGCAGCCGGAATGTCATGGCAGCGATCCTCATACCCGATACTCCCATCCATGTTCCCCGTGGTAGATCATGAGTTTCGTCATTCCGCCGTCCACGCAGACGTTCTCGCCATTGATGAATCCGGCCTTGTCCGAACAGAGGAACAGCGCCATTTCCGCGATGTCCTCCGGTTTGCCAACCCGACCCACGGGCTGCTGCAGGGCGTCCGCACCGCCGATATCAGCGTCTGTCGTATCAATCCATCCGGGCGATATGCTGTTGACTCGTACCTTGCCCGATAAGCTGATGGCCATGGCGTGGGTAAGCGCGGCAATGCCTCCTTTGGCCGCAGTGTAGCTCTCTGTCTGCGGCTGGCTCATCCGGTCACGGGAAGACGAGATGTTGATCACCGACGCGCCTGGCGCGAAATGCGGGGTCAGGAGTTTCGTCAGATAAAACGGCGCGGTGACCCCGACTGCCAGCGCCCGGCTGAAATCCTCATAGGTGCACTCGCCTATACCTTTCATCAGCGGCAGGGCATTGTTGATCAGATAGTCAACATGCCCGCTTTGCTGAATGACATATTCCGCGAATCGCTCCAGTGTATCCTTGTTGCCCACGTCGCCCACAAACCAGTCACCGGGTTTTATATCGATGATATGAACGACAGCACCCTCGCTGCGGAACCCGTCGGCGATGGCTTTTCCGATCCCGTGCGCACCGCCAGTGACGACGGTGATCTTGCCCTCAAAGCGTCCCATGCACTTTCCCTCGCTTCCTTGTTTTGTTGGCGGTCAGTTCATAGCTCATGGCCAGCAACGGAATGATGTCCGCGCTGTCGGCAGAGCCATCCAGCAGGATGGTAATCCACTTGTCCTTGTTCATGTGGTAAGCGGGCAAAAAGCCGGGTCTGCCGCGTAGGGAACCGATAAGGATGGGGTCGCATTTGATGTTGAGAACATCCACATCGCCATCCTTCGAGATGCCCAGCGTCCGGTACGGGATGCGCATCGTCAGCGCAAACCATTTCCGGCTGTTGCTGTGGCGGTAGACGCTGGACACGTCGTCCATGGCGAACGGGTGATCCGGCTCCACGCTGTAGGCTTCAAATATGTGTTCCTTTAATTCTGACAGATTCATGGTTCATTGCCAGTTTCTTTGCGGATGGCCAGATAGAGGAGTCCGGACGCTCCCTCTGTGAATCCCGGATGCTGCTTAACGCGGCTATCCTGATATGCCCTATATGTGAACTCTCCAGAATCAAGCATCGGCTTCATCCTCCGACCTGATTATCATTTAACTTAACTCATGCAGCCTACCGTTATGGTTTTCGGTTACCAGCCAAGGCAGGTCAGCTCATAATGGCAGTTAGCACAGTGAGCTTTGAAATCGTACTGATCACGTTCTGTTGTCATCGCCTTCTTTCCGCCGCAGAATGGGCAGTCAATCACGAAGCTTCCATGCGAATCACCATATTCTTTTCGTACAGCTTCCTTGATTTTCCTCTTGTCAGCGAACATTTTTACAGCGAATTCAAAATCAGCATCTGAGTCCGGCATTTATTGCAGCACCTCTTCCAGCACAGCATAGATATCTTCTTCCTTTTCATATGGGTGAATATGGAAATACGGATTCCCTGTAAGCATTGCGGACAGCTGCGTCCTGCTTTTGTTATAGAAGATGTGGCAGGGCTTCCCATACGATTCGCCATAAGCCAGCTCGTAGCCAACGCCCAGTGAGGGACAGGTGCATTCAGCGATCAGGAGAGTTGACTCGCGCAGCCAGGTAATGTCCTGCCTGTAGATTTTCTGATCCGTTGCGCTTTCCTGTAGATTCATATCGCCAACATGCTCCGTGAGCACGATGGCTTTCTTTTTGATGAAGTCAATCATGCGGTGATACAGTTCCGCGTATTCACGGCCGCCACGGATGGAACCTGCAAAGTAAACCATTTTCATTGGCTGCTCCTTAAGTTTTCCTGTTCGGAAGAATCGTACGGCGCGGACATTTTCTTTCCTTAATTCCCACAGCGTCGCCTGTACCCAGCCGCCGCGTCTGATCCAGTGGTTGTCCAGCGGGGTGATATCAAAAATTCTTTCCCAGTTCTTCTCCTCATATGCTCTTTGCTCTTCAGCGGTGAGAGATTCATAGTACTTTTCCTGGCGTTCATCCTCTTCTGCCGTTTCTGATATCAGACCGTTATTGAGAATTATGTGCCAGACGTCAAAATCAGACAGCAGTACCTGATCGTCCGGAATTTCAAATTCGATGCAGACATAATCCTCGTCGCCCGGCCCATAGCCCCAACGTTCACTGCGCAGATCCGGCTTTTTATGTTTGCCGTTCTGTTTATACCATGCCCATACAGGATACGTCACTTCGCCTGGAGGCTGCCCGATTCGCTTTTTCATCTGTCGGATAAGCCACTCATATTTTTCAGTGAACTGAAGCTCATGCATGGAGCTTTTTCTGGGATCGCACCGATACACACCCGTATCTTGAATCATCTTCCATATTTCGATTGGCTGCATTGTCCATAGAATCATAATGCTATTCCGTGGTCCCTCCTGTCTCCGGAAAGTTTATTGTTGGCGCGCATTGCTCCTGAGATTCCTCTTCGGGTTTTGCGTTCGCGCGTGTTTTTTCCATTAGTGAGCTGTCATGCCGTCTGATGTATTCAAGCGTGTCAGCAAGAGACATAAACAGCCTGTGCTGTTTATGGTACAGCACAGCGTCCGGGGACGTAACCAGATTAATGTGATATACATCGACAGGATGCCGCGCGCAAAGACGACAGCGCGGACGTTATCTCCTGGCACAGTGAAAGGGCGGGCGCGAATCCATACCGCATCTGGCTGATGCCTCTTTCAAGCAATGCCTGCGCCTCTGTACTCATTTGCTCGAACGGATCAAACAGCTTTCTCATGGGTATTCCTCCACTTCGGTATGATTGTGATGACCTTCCCCGTCATTCTGGCTTGATTTCCCATCAGCTAAAGTGCTCAGCTACGATTGCGTTCAGCTGCTCCGCAATCGCAGAAAACTCCTGATTCAGATCCAGTGTCTTCACACTGATCTGGTTCCCACTCATCTGGTACGTGTTGTCCGGCTGGATCATTTCATCCGTTTTGGCGTACAGCAGCATCCCGGACACCTGATGCGGCCGATCGCCGAATTCTGTATCCCTGTTCTTCACATAAGTGAAGATCTGATACAGGTTGGCAGAGTGCAGTGTGTGCGCATCAAACTGCGTCTGCATCGTGCGGGTGTAATACTTCGCGTCGATAATCAGCACCCGGCTGCCCTGCGTGAGCGTGATGTCGCTCTGCATCACCGGCAGGAAGGTGCCGACACCATCGTCCAGCGCCCAGGGGATCTGCGAGGCGGTTGCCTTAACCTGCGGACACTCCTTGGCGTAGTACTCAAGGATGAATTTCTCGTACAGCCTGCTCATCCGCTGCTCGTCCACAAAGGAAGCCAGCTTGTATTCGCCGTCCTGGGTCGTCATCAGCATCCCTTCCAGAATCAGCTGGCAGAGGCTGATGAGCATCCGGTAGGTGTTGTTGTTCCGCTGGAAGCGGATGGCGCTCCACCTGACCGTCGCCGGGTCAATCGTGTCTACATTCGAGAAAAACAACATCTCTTTTTTCAGGTCGTTCTTGTGCTCCGCGTCCACCTTTGCGTGCTGCAGAAGGATCATGACGGTGGTCTTCAGAATCTGATTGAGCAGGTTATTCTCTGAAAGCTCATCATACTCACAAGTGACCACTCGTTTCCGGGCCAGACGATTCTGGATCGATCCCGGCATGTCGATCTTTCCGCGAACAACCGTCAGATCCTCTTTCCGGCTGAGGTATTCACGGTACAGCCCCTGCTTCAGCTGCCGTCCGATGCCTTTTGCCAGGATCGCGGCGAAAAGGTTGTGCAGGTTCTCAAATTCCTCCGTTTCTACGCTTTCGTAGCCGCCCTGATGCAGTGTCGTGAAGGCATAGGACAGCATGTAGTAAATGTTTCTGATGAGGATGCTCTTATCCTTCGTCATTGAAACACACCACGCAG
>CAKUDT010000085.1 GCA_934645125.1 uncultured Eggerthellaceae bacterium | reverse complement strand
TGGCGACCATTGTGAACGCGTATCGTCAGGTGCTTGACGGCGCCGATCCTGCCGATTTCGAAGAAGAGCTGGATACTGTGTCGCATCGTCCGTACTCAACGGGATTTTTCTTTGGGCCGGCGCATCAGTCGGTTGAAACCGATGGCTACGAGCAAACGTGCCTTCATGTGGCGGATATTGTTGCCTGCGAACCCGCTGGTGGGGCGGACGTTGTTGCGACCGATGTTGCGTGTGGGGAGGCTTCAGTTGGAGCGGGGGCCGCGGTTGGATTGGCTGGTACGAGCGCTGCTGCTGGTGTGGCTGCCGGCACTGCTGGTGCGAGACTGTCCGAGAGCGCAGCGGGCAAGTGGCTGATCACGGCGGTTTGCCACAACCGTTTTGCGGAAGGCGACGCTCTTGAGGCGCTTGTTCCGCATATCCCCCCTGTTCATGTGACGGTTTCGCAGCTCACATGGATCTCTGAGAACGCAGCAGGCGAGCCAATGCCCGTTTCCGTTGAGGTGGCAAACCGAGCCATGGCGCGCTACACGTTCTTGAGCGATGCTCCGCTCGAGCCAGGCGGTTTCCTGCGTCTGCGCGAGTATCGCGTTACTTCCCGCTACGCATAGATTTTGGCGCACAGCTTCTTTGACTCAGCAAGCATAGGGGCTTAGGGCCATGTTGTCGTTTTTTCGGCTCCAATGTGCAAAATATTCCTGTTCGGGGTGGGTCGGACTAGTGAAAGAGCACGTTTGAGGGCTGTCAGTCCCGCTCGACTGGTTTGCTGTTCTAAGAAACCCCAGGTCGCAACATTTCGTTGGCGGCAACATGCGAGATTGCTCGTTTGTCACCTGCCCCGAACAGGAATATTTTGCACATTCGCCTCCGATTTTCCGACAAGATGACTCCTGGAAGGCGCCGCGCGAGGTGTGCCCGTTATGTCTGGGCAAAATGTGCGGCGCGTTGATTGGGCGTTCTTTTTCCCGTAAAATATTTAGTCTCATTTTTGCTAAGCAGAAAGGCGACATCGTGGAACAAGACGCCATTTTCCAAGAAGAGCAGCAAGCGCTGACCAATACGTACGAGAAGCTGACGCGCATTGCGGAAGAAACTACCGCCAGCTTGGGTGCGGATGCGCTTGAAGCGCTGGGTGAGCGCAAGAACTTGTTCGACGAGCTCAAGTTTGACCTGGGTAATGGCGTGAATTTGGAAACGTATGCCGAGGCTGAGGCGCTGCAGCGCGTCATCGATCAGTACAATCTGGCGGTGGATTTGAATTCTGAGCGTTTGGCCAAAACGCGTCTGCTCATGAAAAAGCCGTATTTCGCGAAAGTGGTGCTGCAGCTGCGCCCCGGCGCTCCGCCGCGCGAGCTGTACCTGGGCGCTACTGGCATGACCGACGAGCGCGGCCGTCACTTCATCATCGATTGGCGTGCGCCCGTTGCCGAGACGTATTACAATCAGGCAAACGGCAAGACCTCGTATGTGGCAAACGGCCGCACTATAGAGGCTGACCTGCTGCTTCGTCGTCAGTTCGACATCACGCAGGACACGCTGAACGCCTATTTCGACACGACGGTTGCCATCGAGGACCCTCTGCTGCTGGCGTCGCTTGCGAAAAGCCGCTCATCGAAGCTCGGAGACATCACGGCCACCATCCAGCGCGAGCAGAACCAAGTGGTGCGTCACGAAGATGTGCCCGTGCTGCTGGTCAACGGCATTGCGGGTAGCGGCAAGACCTCGGTCATGTTGCAGCGCATTGCGTACTTGCTGTACCAAGAACGCGACACACTGCGCCCCGATGACGTGCATCTGATCTCACCGAACCCTGTTTTCCGCGACTATATTGACAACGTGCTGCCCAACATGGGCGAGCGCAACCCACAAATCGAAACTTGGGATGACCTTATGCGCAAGCTGGGGCTTGCCGAGCGCGGCTTGGGGAAGGGCGCGCTGGCGGATGATTTGCTGGTCATCGACGAAAAACTCGATAGTCTGGAACTTACCCAGAGGGACTTCCAGGACATTTGCGTGGGAGAGGAACGCGTTGTTGCCGCAGGTCAGGCGTTTAGTGCATACCAGCAATACAAGCGGTTTCCTGCAGGGCAGCATCGTTGCAACTTGGCAAAGGAGCTGCTGCATGAGCGGTTGGAGCAGCGCATTGTATCGCGCATGAACAATGCCGATGTCCAAGCGGAAATCATGGACCTGGACGAGCAGGAGCACATTCGCCTCTTTGGCCATCAGGCGTTTACGGCGCTGGAAGAAGAGCTGCCCGAATACACGCGCTTGTACCTGGAGGACCGCTACGCCGCCGTGGCGGATGCTATTGAGGAAGGCGCTTGGCTGCGTTTCGACCGCATTGGCATGAACATGCTGGGAAAGAGCTCGCTTTCTGCGGTGGAGTGGCTGTACTTGAAGCTGGCGCTGGCGGGCGGTGCGAATCGCGGGGCGCGCTACGTGATGGTGGACGAGGTTCAGGATTACTCGTTGGCGCAGCTCATGGTTATGGCGCGCTATTTCTGCAACGCGCATTTCTTGTTGCTGGGAGATGAGAATCAGGCAATCAAAGAAGGAACGGCTACGTTTTCGCAGATAGAGCAGGGATTTGCGCATGTGCTTGACGCATCGGTTGAGCTGTGTCGCCTGCAAACGAGTTATCGTAGCTCACCGGAAATCACGGCGCTGTTCCAAGCGCTGATGAACGGCGATTCCTGCATGGATGTTGCCTCGGTGCAGCGTCCGGGCAACAAGCCCGTTATCAAGTCGTGCGCTACGGACGAAGAGTACTTCGCGGCGCTGCGCAGCGCCGTTGTTCGGGCGGCCGAAGATGTTGACCAGCGTGGATTAGCGGCCATTGTTGTGGCGGACAAACAGCGCGCGCGCTGGATGGAAAAGAAGCTGGCAGAGTTTACAGACTGCCCAGTGACCTGCGCATTCCCCGGTGCGGGTAGTGCTGCGGGTGTGGGAGAAGCACATGGCGTTGCAAGCGTGGACGCCGATACTGGGTCGCGTACTACCGGTTCTGCTGCAGGTGCGGCTGCACGTCGCTCCAACCGCTCCAAGCGTGCGGGCGCTCCTGTGACGCTGCCCGAGCACGGTGTGGTGTTGCTTGATCTTCCCACCGCGAAGGGTCTGGAGTTTGACCAGGTTATCATCGCGGATGCGCAAGAAAGCGTTTACGGAACCGACGACTTGTCCCGTCATCGCTTGTATACGGCAATCTCGCGCGCTACGCAGAAAGTGACCATTCTTTCGCAGGGAGCCCTTTCGCCGTTGCTGCAGCCCGCTCTCCAATCGCTGTAGCAGACGGGCTGCTTCGCCCACCCGCGCACCTGACGCCTTGCCGATTCATGTTACAGGTTGCCGTCATGCGGCTGGTGACATATGACAAGCGCCTCTGTTTGTGGCAAAATATCGCACGAAAAGTAAGTATTTATGCGCACATGAGGTTACGGTTATGTCTGTTCAATTTGACGTTCGCCAGGCGAATCCTTCCGTTGTTGACCTGCTTGAACAGCAGTTGGGGCTTCCTCGGTTCATTGCGACCACGCTCGCGTCGCGCGGCGTGACCACGCCCGAGCAAGCCGAACGCTTCTTCAATCCCTCGCTTGATAGGGATTGGGGCAATCCCTATAACATTCCTGGCATGGAAAACGTGGTTGATGAGCTTGAGCAGGCGGTTCGGCGCGGCGACCACATTGTGGTCTTCGGCGATTTCGACGTTGATGGCATTTCCGCCACCACCGTTCTTACGCGTGCGCTGCGCCAAATGGGCGCTTTGGCCACGCCGTTCATCCCGCGCCGTTTCGATGAAGGCTACGGCTTAACGGAAGCGGCGTTCCAGCGCGTCATGCAGCTGGGTCCTACGCCCGATTTCATTGTGACCGTCGACTGCGGCATATCGTGTCGCGAGACCGTGGCGCAAGCGGTGGGTCAGGGATTGCGCGTGGTGGTCACCGATCATCACGAGCCGGCCGATGCTGTACCCGTTGACGTTCCCATTGTCGATCCCAAGCGGGCTGGCTCCAAGGAAGACGCCGTTTTGGCTGGTGTGGGCGTTGCGCTGAAGGTGGTGCAGGCGCTGGGGGCGCGTTTCGGCATGCCTCATTTATGGCGCGAATACACCGACCTGGCAACGCTGGGCACGGTGGCTGACCTTATGCCCATGGTGGGAGCGAACCGCGCGTTAGTCGCCGATGGCCTGCGCCGCATCAACGAGAATCCGCGTCCCTGTATTGCGGCGCTGTTGGCGCAGGCGGGCGCAACCGATCAAACAACATCCACGAACTTGAGCTTCTCGGCGGTTCCGCGTTTGAACGCCGCAGGTCGCATGGGAGATTCTTCATCGGCGCTTGAGCTGCTTATGTGCGATGATCCCGTGCGTTGCCAGCATTTAGCGGCACAGCTGGAAGAAATCAACACGCAGCGGCGCAGCATTGAGTCAGAGTTGACCGAAATCGCGAAGGTGCAGGCCGAAGAAATCTACCACGGTCAGCGCGCGCTGGTTGTTGCGGGCGCTGGTTGGCACGAGGGCGTGAAGGGAATTGTGGCAAGTCGCCTGGTGGGAACATATGGCGTGCCCACGATTCTGCTGACTATCGATGGCGATGAAGCACGCGGCTCAGGTCGTAGCGTGGGTCGCGTGAACCTGTTCAAGGCCGTTGAGAGTTGCGCCGATTTGCTCACACGTTACGGCGGGCATGAAGCGGCTGTGGGCGTGACGCTTCCCGTGGCGAACTTGGAAGAATTCACGCGCCGCCTGTGCGCGTTCATGGACAAGCTGCCGCCTTCGGCGTTTCATCCGGCCATTCCGGTGGATGCGCGCGTGAGCTTGGCGGAACTTACGCTGGAAAACGTGCGCAAGCTGGACTTGTTGGCACCGTTTGGCCAGGAAAACCCCGTACCGTGCTTCATGGCGCCGAATGTGACGTTGGCGAATCATCGCGCGGTGGGCGCGGGCAAGAACCATTTCTCGTGCAATCTTTCGGACGGAACGGGACAAACGGCCGCCATTATGTTCCACTGCTCCGATATCGAAACGCTGCTGGACACGAACAGCGTGGTCAACGCCGCGTTTACGCTGCAAATCGATTCATGGCGCGGGCGCGAGTCGGTAAAAGCCATGTTGAAAACCGTGTCGCCGGCGCGTTCGTGCGCGGCGCTTGAGGCATGCCTGTCGCCCGAGGAAGTGTCGTTTGTGGCCGACTTGTATGCTTCTGCCGAAGACGGCGTGGAAGACGTGGTAGACGAATCGTTCGAAGAAATTGAGCGTTATGAAAGCCTGCTGGAGCAAAACCGCGCTGATTGGCGTCGCTTTGCGCAGGAGAAGCCCGATGAGCTGCAGGAACGCATTATCCAAACCATCATTGGCGCGGCGGAATTGCATGATTCCCAGCGTCAGATTCTCGATAAGCTGGCGCAGGGCCAGTCGCTGTTGGCTGTTATGGCAACGGGGCGCGGAAAATCGCTCACATTCCAGGTGCGGGCGGCAGAATTGGCGCTTGAACAGGGAAAAGCATCGATTTTCGTGTATCCGTTGCGCGCGCTGATTGCCGACCAGGCGTGGCATTTGAACAACGCGCTGTTGCCGTTCGGCGTGTCGTCGGTCACGCTTACGGGCGAGAGCACGCCGCAGGAGCGTGCCGTTGCGTTTGCGGGTTTGACCTCGGGCGATGTGGACATCGTTTTGACCACGCCGGAGTTTTTGGTGTACCACGCGGAAGAATTTGCCGCCTGCCAGCGCATCGGTTTCGTGGCAATCGACGAAGCGCACCATGTGGGCCAGGCGAAGGCCGGCAACCGCATGGCGTATCGCTCGCTGGGCGCGGTGCTCAAGCAGCTGGGTAATCCCACGGTTTTGGCGCTCACGGCAACGGCTCCTGATGCCGTGGCGCGCGATGTTGCGCAGGTGTTGTCGTTGCGTGATCACGTGTATGACCAGGCAAGTCGTGAAAATCTGCATGTGGATGACCACCGCAACTTGAAGAACCGCGATGACTATCTGGCGCACATTGTTGCGCGTGGCGAAAAGACGGTCGTTTACGTTTCCTCGCGCGAGCAATCGGTTGCCGTGGCGCGTTCGTTGCGCGCGCGCGTGCCGCAGCTGGCCAGCCGCATTGGCTTCTATAACGCTGGCCTTTCGCGCGTTGAGCGCAATCGTGCAGAAGAGCTGTTCCGCACCGATGCGTTCTGCGTGCTGGTGGCAACGTCGGCATTTGGCGAAGGCGTGAACATTCCGCATATTCGTCGCGTTGTTTTGTACGGGCTGCCGTTCAACGAGATCGAGTTCAATCAGATGAGCGGCCGTGCGGGCCGCGATGGTGACCCCGCGATTATCCACTTGCTCTACGGAAATGCCGATGCTCAAACGAATAAAGCCGTGGTGTGCGGCGAAACGCCCGATCGTGCGGCATTGGTGGATGTGTATAAGTATCTGCGCTCTGAAC
>CAKUDT010000084.1 GCA_934645125.1 uncultured Eggerthellaceae bacterium | reverse complement strand
GCTCAGCTCCTGCAAGTTCACCCCAATACGCTCCGGTATCGCTTAAGTCGTATACGTGAAATAGCGAACTTGACCCTTGAAGACCCCCAGGAGCTAAAGTATCTTCGTTTATCGGACTGGCTGCAAATACCGTAAGAACGCAAGGGAGCCGGCAAGGCCTCCTCTAGAGGGTCAAACAATCAATAAGGGTCATTCACAATTTGTTGACAATTTACCCCACCTTTTGTCAACAAACGCAACAATGGAGCGCTTCAACACCTGCCTCCCATCTCTTGCGTGCTTCTTGATAAACAACGAGCACAGAAATAAAACAACAAGCAGAACGCCCTCTTTGTTGACAAAAGGTGGGGTAATTTGTCAACAACATATGTTTCTCATGCCTTTGTATCTTTTTGTAAGAAATTTGATAGCGTTTTCACCTCTTTTGATAGGTTTTTGTTGGATTGGATTGGTATTTTTACCCCACTCACCTATCTGAACCAAAGGAGACAATCATGCCAAAAAGGGAGAAAAGCGAATCTAACATCTATCACGTTTTCGCACGGGGAACGGGCAAGCAAATTATCTTCGAGGATGAAGACGATAGACACCTTCTCCACGCTCTGCTCAATAAAAACTTCCGCCTGAACTCAATCGATGTCCATGCCTGGTGCTTTATGGATAATCACATACATCTTCTTTTGCGGGGAGAAATCGAATCCATCTCAAAAAGCCTTAAATCAGTTTTAGAATCTTACGCTATGTCGTTCAATAAGAAATACGGACGATCGGGACATCTATTTCAAGAAGCATTTAAGAGCGAGCCTATCAATAACGACTCTCATTATCTAGCCACACTCCGCTACATACATCAAAATCCGCTCAAAGCTGGATTTTCGCGTACCTGTTCCTTTTCCTGGAGCAGTTTCAACGAATATTGCGAATGCAACACGCTCCCCTCCCTTTGCGACAAGCATTTTGCCATCGAATTATTTGGCGACTTAGAACAATTCCTCCATTTTCATGAAGCCATCAGCCTAAATGACATCTGCATCGACGTGCCGAAACCCTACGAGCGAAATAAAACCAGAGGAATGCGCGATGAAGAGGCTCTGAGCCTTGCACGGTCAATTATTGGAACACGAGGGGTCGAGGTCATCAAATCATGGCCGCGTGAAAAAAGAAATGCCGGCATCGTTTCACTTTGCGATGCCGGCCTAACATATCGACAGGTAGAAAGACTGACGGGAATCACCCGCGGAATAATCTACCGAACGATAGAACGAGAGAGAAAATGTTGACAAAAGGTGGGGTAATTTGTCAACAATTACGCCTCTTCGAGGTCCTCGAAGCCTTCTTCTTTGGAAAGATCCAAGGTGGGAGCATCGTTCCACAGCTCTTCCAGACGGTAATAGTCGCGAGCTTCGGGCTGGAACACGTGCACCACGAACTCACCGTAGTCCAGAAGCGTCCACATGCCGCCAGCGCCACCTTCGCGATGCGTGGGCTTCATACCACCCTTGCGGCGCACGTCTTCTTCGATGTTGTCGATGATAGCATTCACCTGGCGGCTATTCGAAGCAGTTGCAATCACAAAATAATCCGTCACGGAAATAAGCTCGCGCACATCCTGGATAACAATGTTCAGAGCCTTTTTGTCGTGGGCAGCGCGTGCCGCAATAAGAGCGCACTCGCGAACGCTCTTCGGCTCGGGGCATTCAACAACGCCACCCGTTTGGTTGTACACAACTTCCGTATTGTTCTGATCGGTCATCAGTTCTCCTTTGCTCGCAGAGCCGCGCGCCCCGCGTAGTGATTCCAAACGTCAACGGTATTCGGATGCAGCAGCATCTTTCGTCCCATCATACGCATTATCCAATATTCATAAATGTTGAAGAAGAGCTCTTCCAAACTTACCACGCCAATTTTTGCCCGCAGCTCATCGACCTCGGGATAAACCCTGTTCGGCTCAATAGCGTCAGCAATATAGAGTACCATATCCAGGTCGCTCATGTCACATGCCGCCACGGTATGCCTGTCCATGGCGCACAGCACGTCCTGGGGAACACGTGGGAACGCTTTCCGTATGGCAACCGGCGCCGTATGCGCATGCAAAACACGCGGCAGAGCATTATACACGAACGGATCAATTCTCATGCCCAGCTCATCGGCGCGCTGTCGAATCCCCTGGTCATCGTATCCTTTATCCCAATCGTGCAGAATACCTGCCAAACGCGCTTTCGCAATATCCACGCCGTATTCCTGCGCCAGGCGCACGCACATTTCCGCAACACCCAGGCAATGCTGGAACCGATGCTCATTCACGCGCTGTTGCAAATCGGCCTTACGCGCCTCGAAAAATTCATCAGAAAGCGGATCATCAATACCTTCCGGCTTAGGAAGATACAGCTGCTTCTCGCGAATGATGCGCTCAACACCCGCAGGAACAAGCCGGCTGATATCTTCGCCCGCCAAAACACGCGCCCGAATATCGGTCGATGACACCAAGGGCGTTTGCGACTCCACGACCTCAAGCGAATATCCCGCTCCACGCAGCGCCTCCAGCGTTTCGGGCGCCACTTTTTGTCCGGCACGCGTGACAATCGCATAACTTGCCAAGCTGCGCAGCGTTTCCTGATCGCGCCAACGCAAAAGCGTCGATGCGGAATCGGCACCCATAATGAACACGAAATGCATATGCGGATGCTTCATTTTCGAAAGCTGGCGAAGCGTCTCGGCGGTATAGGTAATGCCGCCGCGCATGACTTCCATGGCATTCACGCTGAACTCGTCCACATCGCTCGTTGCAGCATAGCACATGGAAAAACGCACATCACCTGGCGTTATCTCTCGATCAAGCTTGAAAGCGGGCGTTCCCGTAGGCAAGAACACCACTTCTTCCAGCCCAAGTTGTTCCATAGCAGCATGGGCCGCCACCAAGTGCCCATAATGGATGGGATCGAACGTGCCGCCCATAATACCCACGCGCACATCTTGGCCCGCTTCAAGCTTTTTTCTTGTCTGCGCAAGCATTCTTGCTCTCCTTTTGCCTGAATCACGACTACACGCATGACCCGGCATAATACCCAGCTTAACGATTGTCCCGAGTCTTGGTCCACTACCAAAACCCGCCACAAATATATTCTACGCCCTGGTCTGCCCCGTGCCCGTAAGCAGATACTTGTACGACGTAAGCCCCTCCAAGGCGAAGGGTCCGCGCACGTGCAGCTTCTGCGTTGAAATGCCGATTTCCGCACCCAGACCGAATTGTCCGCCATCGGTAAACGCGGTGGACGCGTTCACGTACACGCACGCCGCATCAACACCCAGCTGGAACGCCTCTATGGCAGCCGCATCGGTTGCCACAATAGCCTCGGAATGCTTTGTGCCGTACTTGTTTATGTGCGCGACAGCCTGCGTGACATCGCTCACCACGCGAACGGCAATCTCGGGCCCCAAATACTCGGTAGCCCAATCGGCCTCGGTCGCCTGAACAGCGGAAACGCCGCAGCGCTGCGCTATGACCAGCGTTGGGGCATCGGCATGCACCAACACGCCTTTCTCCGCGAGCGGCGGCAAAATCATCGGCAAAAACTCACCCGCAACAGATGCATCCACCAAAAGCGACTCTTCGGCATTGCACACACCATAGCGACGCGTCTTCGCATTCATCACAATGTCGCGTGCCATGGTCAAATCCGCCGATTCATGCACGTACACGTGGCAGTTTCCCGTACCTGTTTCGATAACGGGCACCTTCGAACACTCCACGCAATGAGCAATAAGCCCTGCCCCACCGCGCGGAACCAACACGTCAACCAACCCGTGTAGCTGCATCAGAGCATCCGTTGCCGCATGATCGGTCGAGTCGATGCCAACAATGCACGATGCCGGCAAACCAGCCCGCTCGGCTGCTTCCGAAAGAACGCGCCACAGCGCGCCCGTCGAGCGCACTGCCAAGCTGCCACCGCGCAGCACCACAGCATTTCCCGACTTCAGACAGATGCCCGCAGCATCCACCGTCACATTCGGACGCGCCTCGTATATCACGGCAACCACGCCCAGGGGAACGGTAACGCGCTTCAAGTTCATGCCATTATAAAGCGCGCGATCCTCAAGCACCCGACCCAACGGGTCATCGAGCTTGACCAAGTCAAGCAAGGCCGATGCCATATCGTCGATACGCGCTTCATCCAGGAACAAGCGATCAAGCAGGCTCTCTTTTGTGTCCGCTTGACGCGCCGCAGCCATATCGGCTTCATTCGCGGCAAGAATGCGTTCCTTGTTCTCCTGAAGAGCGCCAGCCATTTGCTCCAACGCATAATTGCGCTGCTCAAGCGATGAGAGCGCCAACACACTCGAAGCCTCTTTTGCGGCCGTAGCAGCAGCTCGAACCACCTGCTCCAACGACTGCTCGTTTGAACACTGCTGACCTGCGAACTCTTGCTCCAAAGACATGCGCCGCTCCTTCCCTACGCGATTTACACTCAAAAATATCCTACTCGAATACAATCAATTCATCGCGATGAATGATGGGCTTATCGGCCAAACTCGATAGAAGGCGATTGTTCGCCAACTGCTCGCGCGTGCGACCCAGCGCAAGGGAAATCTCGTCGCTTGAAGCAGAAACGCGACCGCGAGCGAACAAATATCCCGAGCTATCCCGCACGTCAACAATGTCCTCGGCGTCAAACCAGCCCTCAATGGCGCAAATGCCCACTACAAGCAGCGAGCTTCCCTTGCGTTCAAGCGCCTGTTTTGCGCCGTCGTCCACTACAATTGCTCCCTTGGCGGAATCCCCCAGTGCAATCCATAATTTGCGCGGCGTGATCTCGTGCGGCTTTTCATTCGCAACAAAAAGCGTGCCCACGTTCCATGAAACGCTTGCGTCCTTTTGGATTTCGCAGGCTTTTTCAGGAGCGCTTTCCACGCTAGTCTCAAGGACCGCCTCCGAGTACAAACCAGCCTGAATGTAATCTTCGGCAGCACGCCAAACAACCTGTTCAGAGCGTCCATTGCAAATAACCATGGGAATGCCGGCAGCCATAAGAACGCGCGCGGCCTTAATCTTTGTTATCATTCCGCCCGATCCCGCCGTGGAACCAGCGCCTCCCGCTGCCGCCATAATGGTCTGATCGATGCGCGTCACGCGCGAAAGCAGCTTCGCATCAGGGCAAGCGGAAGGATTCGCATTGTAAAGGCCCTCGATATCCGACAGGATTACCACCAAATGAGCGTCAATCAAGCAGGCAACCAGCGCTGCCAGCGTATCGTTGTCGCCGAACTTGATCTGCTCAACAGACACCGTGTCGTTTTCGTTGACAATGGGAACAACGTCCAGCTCAAGCAACCGTTTGAACGTGTCACGTGCGTGAAGGTATGCCACGCGATCAGCGGTATCGCGCCGCGTGAGCAGCACAAGCGAAGTTACCAGTCCGTGCGGCTCAAACGAACGCGCATACGCCGCCGACAAGGCATTTTGCCCAACCGAAGCAGCCGCCTGCAAGCTAGGCATGTCACTGGGGCGCTTGCTGATGCCGAGCGCTTCCAGGCCGCATGCAATAGCTGCAGACGTGACCACAACCGGCTGCCACCCCTGGCTTTTCAACTGCGCAATCTGATCGGCGATATTTTGCATGTATGCGTAATCAATGCGCCCCGAGCCATCAGTAAGCGTCGAAGAGCCAATCTTGACTACAAGCGGTCCCCTACTTGCGGGATGTTTTGCGGCCGCACGTTTCGCAGTGACACCGGCAATCCCTCCTTTGGCGGCAAGCCCGGCAACTGCACCCTTGACAGCAGCCCCAACGACTGCAACTCCTTCGGCAACACGCTTTTTATCGGCAGCTTTTCCCACAACAGTTCCTTACCGTTATTCGTCCTCAGCTTCTTCGCCATCGGTTTCTTCGAAATGATGCAGATACGATGCCTCGTCCTGATAGGCAAGACGATCGTCGAACACTTCCTCAAGCTCCATCGGCTCGTAATCATTGAGCTCGTCGAATTCATCTTCGCCTGCAATACCCGCTTCGAACTCGAATGCGCGCTCCACAATGCGAATCTCGTCGCCATCGACAGCGCCCGCGCGAATCAGCGCCTTGTCCACGCCCATGCGCTTCAAACGATGCTGCAGATACGTAATAGCTTCCTCGTTGTTCCAGTCAGTCTGAACGATGATGCGCTCCACCTTGTTGCCAATAACGCGGAACACGCCTTTGCCCAGCTTGACCACGCGGAAACGCGCATCTGCCTTCTCGCGCTTGTACTCCCAGACCTGCTCGTAGGGAGATTCCTGAGCACTTTCTTGCTGCTTGGCTTCTTCACGCAACGCATGGACGCGCGTTGCGATGGCCGCCTTCAGAGAATCAACGCCTTCGCCCGTCAAAGCGGAAATCTTATACAGACGCGGGTCGAAGGGGCTATCAGCCCATTCGTCGCCACCTGCTGCGGCAA
>CAKUDT010000083.1 GCA_934645125.1 uncultured Eggerthellaceae bacterium | reverse complement strand
GCTCAACGCGAATATTGAAGCCTTTTTCGGTCAAAACGCTCTGGGCAGATTCCTGGCTCATACCAACAACATCGGGTACTTTATAGCCACCCCACAATTCGAAATACCAGGTGCCAAATGCAGCAGCCGCCGCAATCAGAATCACAATCAGCGTAATGATAAGCGGTTTCTTGCTCTTATGGGGCTTTGCATCATCTTCTCCCGACACAAAAGTGCGTTGCTTGTTCGCCTTGGCATCACCCGTTGCCTCAACGGGCTTCATCTTCATAGTGGCCCCCTTTTCCCAGGGGGTCACGAGAGCCATCTCTTCGAAATTCGACTGCTCAAGCCCGCTGAATGCTTCGTTTTCAGACTCTGTTTCCGGAAGCAGTTCACGAAGTTGTTTCAAATCGATTGTAGCCTCGGCAGATAACGCCGAAGGAACTTCTTCTTCGGCGCTATTTTGAGACGCACACTCATCGGCAGAACCGTCATTTACATATTCTTCGGACGAAGCAACAAACACCTCGTCCGCAACGGGAAGCTCTTCGAAAGAAAACGTGGGATCAGAGTAATCAAAACCCTCTTCAGCCGTATCTCCGGATTGTTCCTGTTCGTACATACAGGAAGACTCAATAACCGGTAGCACCACTGTTTGAGCGGCCGATTCCTGGTGAAGCGCCTGATCAGCCGAAGTATTCATGTTGGTATCGGAAAGTGCGGCGCCGCATTCATCGCAAAATTTAGCCCCTGGTCTGTTTTCGCTGCTGCATTTTGGGCAAATCATAAAGTATCCTTCAACATCTGTTTCACTCAGCTTGCCTTATGCAGCTTAAAGCCGCGCAAGGCAAACCTTTGAAAATCATGAAATCCAATAAGAAGTATAGCGCACATCTCCACGTGAACCGCGTAAATGCAACATTACGCACCCTCGCCGTAACCAAAGCGGCGAATTTGGTTCGCGTCTTTGCGCCAGTTCTTCTTGACTTTCACGCGCAAATCAAGCCACACGCGGCAACCAAGCAACTGCTCAAGATCAGTGCGCGCCTCGGAACCAATCTGCTTGATGGAAGCACCGCGCTTGCCAATGATGATGCCCTTTTGGCTTTCGCGCTCCACGTAAATGTTTGCGAAAATGCGATACAGATCCTTCTTGCGGTCGTATTCGAACTCCTCGCACTGAACGCCAATAGCGTGCGGCACCTCGTCATCAAACGAACGCAGAATCTTCTCGCGAATAAACTCAGCGATAAGCACTTCCAACGGTTGGTCGGTTTCCATATCGGGCGGAAACCATGCCGGACCCTCGGGCAGGAAGTACAGCATTTCCTCAAGGAATGCATCGATATTTTTGCCTGAGACCGACGAAAGCGCCACCATAGCATCCCAGGCGCAGAGCTTATCAGCTGCTTCACGCTGCTTGTTTATCTGGTCTTCTGCAGCGATGTCGGTCTTGGACAAGACGCAAATACGTTTTGCACCACGCGCTGCCGCCACCTGTTTTGCAACCCACTCATCGCCCGAGCCAATAGGCTGCGTGGCGTCGATAAGCATAACCACCACATCAACGTCCTCAAGCGCTTTCAAAGCAGAGACGTTAAGCTCTTCGCCCAATGCATCAATGGGTTTATGCAGACCCGGCGTGTCAACAAGAATCGCTTGGAAATTCTTGCGCGTAATGATGGCGCGAAAGCGATGCCGCGTTGTCTGAGCCGTGTCAGACGTAATAGCAAGTTTCTTACCAATCAAAGCGTTGAGCAGCGTTGACTTGCCGGCATTCGGACGTCCAACCAAAGCAACAAAGCCCGATCGAAAACCCTCTTGTTCAAGGTCGCTATATGTTAATTTCTCGCTCACCGAAATTCCTTTCAGAGAAATAAGTGCACTACATACGGTACAAAAATAATCATTCCAACAACAAGTGCGCAGGCCGACACAACAAGACATGCCGCAGCGGCACAGTCTTTCGCCCGCCCCGCCAAAGTGTGAAGCTGCGGAGACGCAAGATCCGTTAATGCTTCAACAGCGGTGTTCATCAACTCAAACGCCACAACAACAGCAATACAGATAACAATAGCAAGCCATTGTTCAACAGAAACACGGAATACCGCTGCGAGCACAAGAGCTAAAACGGCAAAACAGCAATCGATGCGTACATTTCGCTCGCAACGCATGCCGTAGCGCAAGCCACGAGCAGCGTTCGAAAGAGCCTGCGCAAAAGTCTGCCGCGTTCCATCGGGCTTCATCGAAACGAAACCTCATGACCATACCACGCAGAAAGAATCTCTTTCTCAAGCCCCTCCATAACAACCGCTTCTTCTTCCACCATATGATCGTAGCCGCACAAGTGCAAAAGCCCGTGAACAAGAAGCAAGCTGATCTCCTGGGAAAACGTTGTTCCATATTCAAGGCATTGACGAGCCGCAACATCGGGGGCAATTACGATATCGCCTAACGTGATAACGGGTTCTTCAAACTGGTCGTCCTCGAACAACATAAACTCATCGTCAAGCGCATCGCACTCAAACGATAAGACGTCCGTGGGACCCTCTTTTCCACGGTACTCGCTGTTCAACGCGGCAATCTCTTCGTCATCAACGAACGTAACGGAAACTTCTGCATTGCCAGGAACCTCTTGATATTCCAAAGCAAATGTACACAGTTTCTCAATCTCAATGTCTTTTAACGCGTCTTCACCATGCTTGATATCAATGATGATGTCCATAACGTACGCAATCTGCCTTTCGCTTTACCTGTTTATTTATGCGCGAAATTGTACCACGTCCCACAAGGAAAGCATTCTTATCAGGCGATTCTTAGAATAAATACGGAATCAGCGAACCCGGCTCACACGCCTTATCGCAAGAAACGCTGTAATAGCTTTCCGTCATTGCCGTGCCGTTCGATTCGACGAGCACCCATTCGGTGGTTCCCGTTCGGCTCTCAAAATCACGGTGCGCCAGCCTATCGCCCAAATTACGCAAACGCACGGCACGCTCCGTCTTAATTGATGGCGCTATCTGATCCGCACGCTGGGCTGCAGGTGTTCCTTCCCTTTTCGAATAAGGGAAAACATGGATTTTGCTGAAGCAGCACGCCTGCGCAACGGAGCAAGTCTGGAGAAAATCATCTTCGGTCTCGCCTGGAAATCCAACGATAATGTCAGTTGAAAGCGAAATCGAAGGCATGCTCGCACGCAGCTTTTCAACCAATGCAAGGAAATCGCTTGCAGTATAGGGCCTGTTCATTTGCGCAAGAACAGCAGTTGAACCCGATTGCAGCGGAAGATGCAAATGGCGGCAAATGCGTCCATTCGCATGCGCCATCACATCGATAAGCTCGTCGGTTACGTCCATGGGCTCCACGCTCCCAATGCGAAAACGCGGCGCTGGCGTAAGCTCAGCGTTACTGCACTGCGCATCCGCCTGTTTGCAATCGGCGTTTTTCGTTTCTTGGAGAAGAAGCGTGAGCAAACCAGCAAGGTCAATCGGTTTTCCCTGGTAGGTTTGGTGGTACGAACCTAGATTGATGCCGGTAAGCACAAGCTCTTTTACACCAAGGGCGCTATAAGCGCGCACTTCATCAATGATTTCCTGTGTTGGGCGGCTTGTCGCTTTGCCGCGTGCCACATGAACAATGCAGTAGGTGCATTCGTTGTTGCAACCGTCTTGCACTTTAATACCAACGCGCGTGCGGAATCCTTCACCGACCGGCAAAACAGGCACAGCAGCAACAGATTGAGCATTTTTCCGCTGCGAAGCGTTGCTCTCCGAATCACTTCGAAGCAAGTCGCTCAGATACTCCGCGGTAAACGCCTTTCCTAACACGACGATGCGGGGCGACATCTCCTGGTAAATATCGGTATGAAGCGCCGCAGAACAACCAGTGACCAGCACTTTTGCATGATCGTTTTTATTGCAAACATGGCGTACCGTCTTGCGCGTTTTCTTTTCGGCCTCGCCCGTTACGGCGCACGTGTTTATCACGATCAAATCTGCCGCCTCAAGCGCGCCTTCGGCCAAACCCGCAGAAAGACACTGCGCGGCATACGAATCCGATTCGACTTTATTCACTTTGCAGCCAAGGTTTACCACATGAAAAATCATTAGCGCGCCTCTCCCATCGAGCTCTCAAGCACGCATCCGCCCAGCTGGCCTAAAGAGTATAAAACCAAGGCCGGCGCAACAATTCCTGCTGTTTCCGTACGCAAAATAGAAGATCCCAGCGACACAAGATGCGCATTGTCGCAAGAAAGAAGCAGGTCAACCTCGTCAGACGCAAGGCCTCCTTCAGGACCCACCACAACAGCAATGTTCAAGTCTGCAATATGCCTGCCACACTTCTCAACCAGGGTCGTCAAAGCACTCGAAATACGCTGCGAAGTAGGAGCTTCCTCCCAGCAAACGAGAAGAGCATCATAGCGAGCGGCCGTTGCGGCAAACTGCTTGAGGGCCACAGGCGCATCTACCCGCGAAAGACGTGTTTGCCCCGATTGCATAGCTGCGCTTTTCGCCACAGCATTCCAGCGCTTAACGCGATCGGCCGCTTTCTTGTCATCGAGCTTCATAACACATCGCTGGCATTTAAGCGGCACAAAGGCCTCAACGCCCAGCTCGGTGGCATGGCGAATGACAAGCTCCATTTTTTCGCCTTTTGCAAGCCCCTGAACAAGCGTTATATGCGGAATTCCCCGTGCACCGTCAAGTTTTTGGCAAATGCGCACCAGCGGCGTGCCCGCTTCGTAATCTACCAACTCGCACTCGAAATAATCGCTTGATGCGTCAACCACCGCAATATGCTCGCCTGGCGCAACGCGTGCGACCTTCATATGCTTCAAATCGTCCGCAGACAAAGCAAGAGCAAAGCACTCCTGCTTTTCGCGAGAAATGATTTGCTCTTGAAGGAAATAATGAGGAAGCGACATGGACTAACCGCCAAAAACGTCGCGAAGCTTTTCAAGGGTGGAACGCGGCGCAGCAACGTCTTCACCCATATCTTCGGCCAACTCTTCAAGCAGTTCACGCTGGTGTTTCGTTACCTTCTTGGGAATGACAACACCAACATGCACGTACAGGTCGCCACGATTCTCGGAGCGCAGGCGCGGCATGCCAAAGCCGCGAACCCGCACGACTTGGTCGTTTTGGCAGCCCTCAGGAATACGCACTTTGACTTTCTCATCAGGCTTGATACCGTTGATTTCGATTTCAGCGCCAAGTATAGCTTGAATGAAGGAAATATTTGCACGAGCATGCAGGTTATCTCCATCGCGCTCGAAGAATTCATGCTCTTGGATGCGGCACGTCACAATCAGATCGCCGGCCGCAGCGCCGTTCAGGCCCGCTTCGCCGTAACCGGAAATGCGCAGCTGCTGGCCATCGCGAATACCGGCAGGAATATCCACCGACACGCGCTGACGATCGGGAACGCGTCCCTGACCTTCGCATTCAGGGCAGGGATTCTCGACCGTTTTGCCAATGCCATTGCATTTGGGGCAGGTGGAAGCGGTCTGGATAGCTCCTAAGAACGTTTGCTGAACGCTGGTGACGCGACCCGTGCCGTTGCAATTCGTGCACGTGACTGCACGGCCGATTTCGCCTAAGCCGGTTCCCGCGCAATCGGGACACGGAGCCAAACGATCGTATACGATTTCGCGTTTAATGCCCGTAGCCACTTCTTCAAGGGTCAAGCGCAGGCCCACGCCCATATCGCGACCATTCTTGCTAGCCGTGGTGCGTCCGCCCGCAGAGCCGCCAAAGAAGCTGCTGAAAATATCGCCCATGCCGAAGCCGCCAAACATGTCGTCCATGTCAAAGCCGCCATTGCCATAGGGGCTACCGCCCGCGGCACCCGGAATCGACCCGAAACGATCGTATTGAGCGCGTTTGGTAGGATCGGAAAGCACATCGTATGCTTCGTTTATCTCTTTGAATTTCTCTTCCGCATCGGGCTCTTTGTTCACGTCGGGGTGGAACTGACGCGCCTTTTTACGAAACGCTTTCTTAATCTCATCATCCGTTGCGTCCTTGGAAACACCAAGGACCTCATACAGATCAGCAGCCATTACAAACCTTTCCACAAACTCTTAGCTCAAAATTACTTATGTTGTATCTACTCAAATTATCTACGTTATTACAATTATTGTAAGCGTTATCTCTCGGACAACGCATCACGCGCACAGCGAACGGCCGCAACAACACGAGAATAATCCATTCGCGTTGGACCAATCACCGCAACAATGCCCTGATGGGGACCCGTGCCGAACTTACCCGCAACAACCGACACGCCCGAAAGATCTTCCGATTCGTTCTCGCTTCCAATGCTTACTGCGGGAGTATTGCTTTGATCTGCGGCAACGCATCGGTCAAGAATCTCAAGGAGCATAGCATCGTCTTCCACCATGTGCATCACGGGAATAATGGACTGAGAATGCGAAAACTCCGGCTTGGACAGAAGAGAGC
>CAKUDT010000082.1 GCA_934645125.1 uncultured Eggerthellaceae bacterium | reverse complement strand
TTGGAGGAATTGAAAGAAGCAGGCAAGGTGATTTGCAATGGTTAAATTGGCCACCGCAGAGCAATCTGCTCAGAAGAAAGCTACGCGCGCTGCGTTCGGCGTAACGCTGGCAGAGCTCGCCGCAGAAGGCGTTCCCGTTGTTGCGGTTGACGCCGATTTGACCGGATCCACCACTACGAAGAAGTTTGCGCAGGCCTGTCCGGAAAACGCCGAACGCCTGTTCAACTGCGGCATTGCCGAGCAGGACATGATTGACGTTGCCGCAGGTCTTTCTCTTACGGGCAACATTGCCTACACCGGTTCCTTCGCCGTGTTTGGCACGGGCCGCGTTTACGATCAGATTCGCAACACCGTGTGCTACAGCAACCTGAACGTGAAGATTGCGCCCACGCATGCTGGCATTTCTGTAGGTCCCGACGGCGGTACGCATCAGATGCTCGAAGACGTAGCGCTTATGCGCGTGCTGCCGAACATGAAGGTGCTCGTACCTGCCGATTACGCTGCTGCCCGCGCTGCGTTGCGTCTTGCTGCGCAGACCCCCGGCCCCGTGTATGTGCGCATGGGTCGCGCTACGGTGCCGTGCGTGTATGCCGATGACGTAGAGCTTGAGCTCGGTCGTGCATACGTTCTGCGCGAAGGTACCGATGTGACCATTGTTGCGAACGGCGTTGAGATCCGCGAAGCACTTGTTGCTGCTGATTTGTTGGATGAACAGGGGATTTCTGCTGAAGTTGTTGATGCCTTCTCGGTGAAACCGCTTGATGAAGAGACCATTCTCGCTTCTGTGGAAAAGACGGGCTGCGTTGTGGTGGCCGAAGAGCATTCCCAGTACGGCGGCCTGTGCAGTGCAGTGTCCGAACTGCTTGCAACGAAGAGCCCCACGCCGTGCGAGTTTGTTGCCATGAAAGATCGTTTTGGCAAGTCGGGCGAGTTCCAGGAACTTATGGCGTACTTCAAGCTTGATGCCGCCGCCATTGTTGAAGCTGTGAAAAATGTTATGGCTCGTCACTAGTCTGCTAAAATCTGATTGTCTCAGCGAACATTATACGAACGGAGCATTCTGTGACAGATAATCAAAATGTGAGTGATGCCGCTGGTCAGACCACCGGTCAGGTGCGAAAGGTGCGTGCTTCTCACGCGCGTCCCGCAACTGCTCCGCGTGCTGGTCAGCTGGCTTCTTCAAGAAAGCCCGACCTAACATCCACGCTGCCCAAGCTCGAAGCAGTTCCTGCGCCGCAGCGCCAAGGAAGCCCGGTCATTGTATTTGATCATGTAACAAAAGTATATCCTGCTCAGCCGAACAAACCTGCGTTGGAAGACGTGAGCTTGGAGATTTACGCGGGCGAGTTCCTGTTCTTGGTGGGCCATTCTGGTTCCGGTAAATCTACCTTCATCAAGACCATCACGCGCGAAGTCAAGCCTACCAGCGGTCATATTTACATCGCGAACGAGGACTTGTCCACCATGCGCGACTGGCGCGTGCCGTATTTGCGCCGCAACATCGGCTGTGTGTTCCAGGACTTCAAGCTGCTTCCCAACAAGACAGTGTTCGAGAACGTCGCGTTTGCGCTGGAAGTAATCGGCAAGAGCCGCCACGTTATTAAAACGCAGGTGCCCGAAGTTCTGCGCTTGGTTGGCTTGCAGGAGAAAATGAACAAAATGCCTGATCAGCTTTCTGGCGGCGAGCAACAGCGCGTTTCTATTGCGCGTGCTATTGTGAACAGGCCTCCTATGCTGATTTGCGATGAACCCACGGGAAACCTTGACCCTCAAACCTCGCGCGGCATTATGGATTTGCTGGAGCGCATTAACCGCACGGGTACAACGGTGCTGGTGGCAACGCATGACCGCGAGATGGTAGACAACATGCGCCGCCGCGTTATTGCGTTGGATCGAGGACATTTGACGCGCGACCAAGATCGAGGGGTGTACGGTTTCGATGCGTAGTTTTGCATATTTCATCAAAGAGGCGCTGGTTGGTTTTAAGCGTAACCTGTCAACCGCGCTTGGTTCTATCATCACCATTTTCCTGTCGCTAGTTATGATCGGCGTGTTCTTCATGGCTGGCGTGGTGGTAAACAACATTGTGGAATCCGTTGAAAGCGAGATTTCCATCACGTGCTACATTGGCGATAACTACAAGGAATCGTCTACGGAAGTCACGCAATTCGAGAATTGGCTGAAAGGTCTTGATGGCGTGGAGAGCGTAAGCTTCACCACGAAGGAGCAGGCTTTGGAGAACTTCCGCGGCTCCGTTGCGAACCCGGAAATTGTTGATCAGCTGGATGAAGGAAGCAATCCGCTGCCGGCATCGGTGAATGTCTCGCTGTCGGATGCGCAGCAGGTCATCACGATTGCCGAGCAGATTGAGTCGAACTCTACGTTTGCCAAGATTTGCGATAATACTGCCGACCCTTCCGATTCCGTGAAATACGGCCAGAAGACCGTTGAGCGTTTGCTGTCGGTGATTAATTACGCTCGCTATATCGGCGTTGCCGTTATCGTGTTGCTGATTGTCATCGCGTTGATCTTCATCAACAACACTATTCGCTTGGCCATTATGGCGCGCCGCAAGGAAATCTCCATCATGCGTTTGGTAGGTGCTTCCAACGGCTTCATTCGTGGGCCTTTCCTTATGGAGGCCGCAATTCATTCGCTACTGGGTTCCGTGTTGGCCATTCTGGTGCTTGAGCTGGTGCGCCGCTTCGGCCTTACGCAGTTGGCGAACACGTTCGCGTGGCTGCCCATGGAAATGTCGGTGAATACCATTGCCGTTATTTATGTGGCTCTGGTAGTTGCTGGTTTGGTTATTGGTCTTTTGGGTTCGGCGTTCTCCATGCGCCGCCACTTAAAGGTGTAGTCAGCACAGGTCAGTCAACATGGCAAAGCACGGTGAAACAAAACGTGAGCAAAACGCAGCCCGTCTCGAAAACATGCAGGTGAGACGGGCGGCGCGTATTTTCACGGTTATTTTGGTTTTCGCAATCGCGTTCGCGGGTGGTTTTTTGCTGCGTGGTAACGAGCCTTTGATGAAGCGTTTGGGCATTGGCGCTACCACTAGCACGCAAGTCAATCCGGGACAGACGATTTCGGGAAATACGTACGACTCGCTTGCGGCGCGTATTGCGGAAGTGCAGGGCACGCTCGAGAAGGAAAGCCTTGACGAGTACGATCTGAACGTGGCAACAACGTCGCTGATCAACGCGTTACTGGCGGATATCGAAGATCCGTACGCACGTTATTTGGACAGCGAGCGTTACCAGAAGTTCCTGCAAGATTTATCCACCACCGATTACGTGGGTATTGGCGTAATTTTCGCAGAGCAGGGCGAGACGGTCTATGCGGCCGACGTGTTTGCCGATTCTGTTGCGGCTGGTTCGGGCGTTCAGATAGGCGATGTCATTGTGGCAATCGATGGCGCGCGCACCCAAGGCATGACGGCCAGCGAAGTGAATAACACGATTTTCCGCGAGGCGGGCAGCTCTGTGGTAACCACATGGCGCCGTCCCAGCTCAACGGGTGCGGAAAGTGGCGAAGAATTCACGGTAACGCTCCACTGCTCGCAATATAAAGAGAAAAACGTTGAGACTGAGCTGACCAGCGAAGACGTGGGCGTTATCAAGGTTGCCCAAATCACGCAGAATTCTTCTTCGCTGGTATCCGATGCGGTGAAATCCCTTGCAGCTTCGGGTGCTCTTTCGTTCGTTCTTGACCTGCGTGATTGCCCGGGCGGCTATCTTACCCAGGCGGTTGATATTGCGAACTTGTTCATGAAGAGTGGCACAATTGTGCAAATTGACTCGAACGGCGCGACTACCACGAAAGCCGTGTCGAGTGCCGCTATCACCGATGCGCCGCTGTATGTGCTGGTCAACGATAAGACCGCGGCTGCTGCAGAAGTGATTGCCGGTGCGCTTCAGGATAGCAAGCGAGCCACGATTGTGGGCGATACCACTATGGGCAAGGGAACCATGCAAGTTACGCGCGAGCTTTCTTTCGGTGGCGCGCTGCGCTACACGGCGGCAAAGTATAAGACGCCGCTGGGTTATGAGATTGACGGTTCGGGTATTTCGCCCGACATCCACGTTTCGCTGGAAGGCGATGCCGACAATCAGAAGTCCCTGGCCGTGGATATGGCCGCTTCGCAAAATAGGTACTAGTACATGGGTCGATCTCGCGCTCATGTGCGCCGCAGTGCGCAGATGTACCCCACGGGCACGCTTACGGTGTATGCCGATGGCTACGGATTCGTGCGCACCTCTGAAGGGGAGTTTTTCGTCCCCGAGAAGAAGATGAACGGCGCGTTCGATGGCGACTTGGTTGAGGTCGCACCGCTTCCGCATAAAACGCAAGGGCGAAATTCTGTTTACGACCGGGATAAACTGCAATGGGTGTCAAGCAAGGAAAGTCCCGCTGCTCGCGTGGTGCGCGTTATCGATCGCGCGCATGAGACGGTAGTGGGTCGCTACGATGTGGTTGAGCCGTTCGGTGTGATCGTGCCGCTTGATTATCGCATGCAGCACGACATTTTCACACTGCGCAAAGATAACCCGACTATTCCCGATGGCGCGCTGGTGCGCGTGCGCATCACAACGTTTCCCACAGGGCGCACGGCGGCTACCGGTGTTATCGAGGAAGTGCTTGACGAAGGCCAAAAGCAGCGGTTCATTGTTGACGCGCTGATTGAGCGGAACAGCTTGGAAACGGTGTTTTCCGAAGGCGCGCAGGCGCAAGCGCAAGATGCGCGCGTCGATGAGCTTGATGCATTGAGCCATGGGTATCGCGATATTCGCGACCGCGTGGTATTTACCATCGATCCGGAAGATGCGCGAGATTTCGACGATGCGCTTTCGCTTGAACGTGCGGGGGGCGATGTTGCGCAAGGTCGCGTTGGCGCAGGTGGTACGCGTATTGCATGGCGTTTAGGCGTGCACATTGCCGATGTGGCGCATTATGTTCCCTGGGATTCTTCCATTGATTTGGATGCACGGCGTCGCGCGACTAGCGTGTATCTGGTTGACCGCGTGCTGCCCATGTTGCCCGAAGAGCTCTCGAACGATATTTGCTCGCTGAAACCGGGTGTGGCGCGTCGCTGCATGACGGTTGACTTGTATCTTGATGAGCAAGCGGAAGTGGTAGGCGTTGATATTTACCCGGCGCTTATGGAGTCGCGTCGTCGCATGAACTATGCGGAAGTGCGCGATTTGCTGGTGGCAGAGGGGTGCGCGGCTGCGGCGGGCGGCGCGGAGACGGAAGCCGTTGGTGCGGGTGTCGCCGACCCCGCCGCGGGTGCGGAGGCTGCGGATGCGGGAGCAACTGGCGCCGCGGGTGCGGAGGCTACGGAGGCGTTCGCGAGTATTGAGCAGCGGCTTTTTGTGCTGGATGCCATTGCGCAAATGCGTCGTAAGCGTCGCCACAAGCTAGGTGCTCCCGAGTTTTCCCAGGTAGAAGCAAAAATGAAGCTCAACGAACAGCGTGAGCCTATCGCGGTTGAGCTGCATGAGAAGAACAACGCAACGCAGCTTGTCGAGGAAGCCATGCTCATGGCAAATCAGGCTGTTGCGCATTATTTAATCGAGAACGGTATTCCCGGGCTGTTCCGCGTGCATGAGGCGCCGCTTCCCATGAATTGCGCGTCGCTTGTGCCGCTGCTTGAGGAATTCCCCTGGTTTTCCCAGGTCAACAAGATGCTGTTCTCGCAAGGCAACAGTTTCCAAATTCAAAAAGTGCTCGAGCTTTCGCGTGGACGTGCGGAAGAAGAGCTGGTGTCCAATGTAATGTTGCGCGCCATGAAGCAAGCCGTTTATAGCCCTACGTGCGAGGGTCATTTTGGCTTGGCGGCCGATGAATACTTGCATTTCACAAGCCCTATCAGGCGTTATCCCGATTTAGTTGTGCATCGCATGCTGAAGGCGCATTTGGAGAAGCGTCGGTTGGGCGCGTTGCCGCCCGAGCAGAAGAAAGCGGTGGCGCAAGAGGTGTCTCAGCTTGCGTGGCTGGCGGAGCATTCCTCGAAAATGGAGCGCTTGGCTGAAAAGGTATCGTGTGAATCGCACGAGTATTTGCTGGTGGAGTACATGCAGCAGTTCGTGGGGCAGAGCTTTTCTGCGACCATATCTGGCGTGGCATCGTATGGCGTGTACGTGCGACTTGATAACACGGCGGAAGGGTTGTTACCGCTCAAAGAGCTGGGCCAGGAGTATTTCATTTTCGATGGCGTGCATCATACGCTTACGGGCGAAGAGAGCGGCACGTTGTATCGCCTGGCGCAGCGTGTAGCAGTTGTCTTGAGCTCTGCCGACCCCCTAACACGCAACCTTACGTTCAAACTCTGCCGCAACCAGGTCAAATAGCACCTTCATTGTTGACAAATTACCCCACCTTTTGTCAACAAAGTTCCCCACTTGTGGATAGGCTAGTTTAGTCCAAAGTGCAATTC
>CAKUDT010000081.1 GCA_934645125.1 uncultured Eggerthellaceae bacterium | reverse complement strand
ATTATGGCATAGTGCTTCCAGGGCGAAAAACATAGGAAGGTTTTGTTACCGAAGCGAGAACAAAGCGTGACGCAGAGGGTAAAAACTATACATCCAGCGACGTGACAACAAGCTTTCCTTTATTGAAGCTTAAAGAAATTTTGCCGCCCAACAGCCGTTCAAATTCCTTGCCTACCAACTCGTATTTCCACCCGCGCAAAAGCTCGTTGTCCTCTTTGTGACCGCGCGCCAGAGCCGCCAGGTCGCTCGTAGACGCAATCGCCTGCGGAGCAACACCCGCTTCGCGCGCGCGCAAGTGCAAAAGCGCACCCATAAGCCCCACTTCAACATCGACGTTGCGCTCGCTACGATCGCTGCGCCCCGTTGTGGGCCATTCGTCTTCCGGCAGGTCCATGCCCTTGCATAAAAGCGCCACCACCTCGCGCGCGTCGCGCGTTGAAAGCTTCTCGCGCACGCCACGCACCAGGAATAAATCGTCAATGGTGCGAGATTCCCGCTTGCAAATCTCAACAATCTGCTCGTCGGTCATAACCCATTTGCGCGGAATGTTCCGGCTTTCCGCCCGCTGCTCGCGCCATGCTGCCAGCTCGCGTGCCGCAGAAAGCTGCTTGCGCGTAAGCTGGTTGCCACGCTTCAAGTGACGAAACCGCTTGCGCGGATCAACAGTAAAGCGCGCGGGATCGCATAATTCGTCAAAATCATGCTTCAACCAGGATAAACGGCCTGCTTTTTCCAGCTTTTCGACAATGGGGCCATACATTTTTGCCAGGTAAATCACGTCATCGGCCGCGTATTTGATCTGAGAGTCCGACAAGGGACGCACCGACCAATCGGTAAACGAATCGGCTTTCTTCAGCGTAACGCCACAAATGCTGTGCACCAACGCACCGTAACCCACTTGCTTGGGATGCCCCAACAACGCGGCGGCAACTTGCGTGTCAAACAGCGGCTTAGGCGCAACGCCAATCTCGTGATACAAAATCTCGATGTCCTGGTCGCACGCATGAAAGACTTTGACAATCGCTTCGTCTTCGAAAAGCGCGGCCAGCGGCGTGAGCGACCCCACCTTAAAAGGATCAATGATTGCAACTTCGTTTTCGGTGGCAATTTGCAAAAGACACAGCTTCGCGTAATACGTTTTCTCGCGCAGAAACTCGGTATCAATCGCTAAAAAAGAAGAGGAAGACGCACGTTCAATAAAAGCCCGAAAGCTTTCTCGATTTGATATAAACACTTAAGCAACCCTTTGAGCTGAATCTGTAAAAATATGGTAGCGTCTATTCTAACAAGAGAAAGGCGTTCTGTGAAACTTCTGATAATCAACAACTTGGCATCTGGCTACCAAGAAGGCGCGATTTACGATTTTATTCGTGCTTTTTCACAAGATAACGACGAAATTGTGCTGCGCGCAACGGATGGTCGTACCGATTTACGCGCGTTTTTGCATGATGCGCAGGATTTCGACGCGGTTGTTATCAGCGGCGGCGATGGCTCCATTGCCACAGTGAGCCACGAACTTGCCAACACGGGCATTCCGCTGGTACCCTTCCCCGCTGGTACGGCGAACTTGCTGTGCGCGAACCTTGCGCAGCCCAACGAGCCCCATGCCTTGGCGGAAATGGTGCGCGCTGGGAAAACGCTTGATTTCGATGTGGCGGAAATTGAAGTAGCCGACAAGCGCTACGGTTTCAACATCATGGCGGGCGCAGGATACGATGCCACTATCATGAGAGGCGCCGCTGCATCCAAGCAAAAGCTGGGTCAGGTTGCTTATTTCGCCGCGGCGGCCACAAATATCACGCCGAAAGTCGCGCATATGAAACTCACGCTTGATAACAATGCGATCGAAAGCGATGGCGTGGGCGTTGTGCTTATCAATCATTCAAAGATCCAGTTCGACATTCCCGTTGCGCACGACACCGACCCGCGCGACGGCATGCTTGATGTGGCTGTTTTAAAGACCGCCAACGCGTTGGGCCTGCTTCCGGCGCTCGGTGCGGCGCGGCTTGATAGAAACGGCGAATTCCCCGGCAGATCCTCTAACGTGGAAGTTCATCGGACACGCCAGGTGAAAGTGGAAGCATGCCCTGGTTTACCCATTGAGTTCGATGGCGAGCCGCTTGACAGCACCGAGCCGTTTATCGCACGCGTGCTTCCGCGCGCCGCACGATTCATTGTCTCCCCCGAAGCGCTCAAGCTTTACGGCGAAGAAAAGAACGCGCGCGCCACCTGTTGACAAATTACCCCACCTTTTGTCAACAATTCGCCGCGATTCGACGCACTGGCTGGCAAGGGCTTACTGCGAAGAAACGAAAGCACAAGAAAAATCCGAGGGCAAACAGCACCTCGGATTTTTTGTTGACAAAAGGTGGGGTAATTTGTCAACAACACAGAAAGGAAGGGATTGCCGACCGGGGGACGGATGGAACAAACCTCCGTCCCCCGTTCCGCGGCCGGCAACAGCGGATAGGTCTCAATCGGGCCAGGCCGGAAGGGCGATGCCGCCCGACCCGGCCGAAATCCCTACGCCCAGGCCCCGTAGTGCACGAAGCGCTGGATGGCGAAGGCGTCGACCGCGTCGATGGCGTCGTCGCCGTTGACGTTGGCGGCCCACAGCAGGGTCGCGCGCGTCCAGCTGGCGGGAAGCGTCAGCGCGGAGTAGCCCTCGCCGTAGGCGCCAATGGCCATGTCGTAGACCACTTGCGCGTCCACGATGTTCACGCGGCCGTTGCCGTTCACATCGCCCAGCAGGGCATCCGCCAGCACGTCAATCGTCGCGACGCCGCCCACGGTCGCCTGGTAGTCCAGGGAGTCGCCCGCGATGGCCGCGGTGGCGTCCTGCACGCCGATGGTCGCGGCGTCGGCGGCCTTCAAAGCCTTAAGCGTGGCGGTGGCGACCACGATGCCGCCCTCCGCATCAGCCGCGGCCTCGTTGCCGTAGAAGCTGAACAGGGTTTCAGCCGCGCCCTCTGCCGGCAGGAACGACGCGCCCTCGGACAGGCCCGCGCCCTTCGAAACGCCCACCAGATCGAACACGGCCGGGTCGAAGTCCAGCGTGCCGGACAGCGCCGCAACGCCATCGTTCGCAGACACGGACACGTCCACCGTCACAGTGTCGCCAGCGCGCACGGCAGCGGGAGCGGCACTAGCGCCGTCAGCCGCGACGGCCGTAGAGACCTCGAAGTACGTCTGCATCTTGCACAGCGCATTCGCGTCGGCGCCCAGCGGGTCGTCGGTGCGGTTGAAGCCCGTCTTCCAAGCGCAGCCGGTAACCTCGGGGCAACCCGCAACGCTGGTCTCGGTGTTCACGTACTTCACGCCCTCGATAGCCGTGGGGTTCGCGCAGTTCGTGTCCACGATCCACACCTTGCCAAAGCCCTTGTCAGCACCGCAGTCGTGCGTGAACGTGTTGCCGGAAATGTCGTCCCACTTGTTCAGCGAGTCGTAGAAGCCAATAATGGCGCCCACGTTCGTCTGGCCGGAAACCGTACCATTAAACGTGTTGTTCTTGAACGTGTAGCCGTTCCATGCCTGCGCGATGTACTCATCGCCACCCAGGATGCCGCCTACGTTCTCTTTGCCGGAAATCGTGCCGGAAGAAACGCAATCGTTCACCGACACATGAATGCCGTTCGGAGCAGTGGAGTTCTCGTAGCCGCCGCCCACAATGCCGCCGGCGTTCTTGCCGCCGGCCTCAACGGTACCGTCGAACGTGCAGCCGGTCACCGAGCACGTGCCCAGCGCGTTGTCGCGCGTGCCAATGATGCCGCCCACAAAGTTCGCGCCCTTCACGGTAGCGTGGCTCACGCAGTTCTCCATGGTACCCTGGAAACGGCCGGCAAAGGAGCCAATCATATCTTCCGTGCCGGTGTAGCCAATGGTCACGCCCTCTTCGATGGTGCAGTCGCTGATGCTTGCCACATACGCAGCAGGCACGCCGCCATAAGGGTTCGTGGTAATCACGCCGCCCAGCAGGCCGGACTTCAAGGTGCTCGTACCCGCCTTCAAGGTGACGCCGCTAATGGTTACACCCGTGCCGGACAGGCCAATGCCTACCCATTTGTCAATCAGACCGAAGCCGTTGATCTGCGAGCCGTAAATGTTCAGATTCTTGATGGTAGCGCCCCACACGTAGTTGAACAGGGGTTTTTCACCAGCGGGAACGGTCAGCAAGTGGCCATCGCCATCGAACGTGCCACGGAACGCGTTCAGGTTCTTGCCGCCCTGAATATCGTCCGAGCCGTCCTTCGTGGCACCAATAGGCGTCCAGCCGGCCGGCAGCTCGATATCGGCCGTCATCTTGAACACGCTGCCATCGTAGGACTCGCCGCTGTTCACGATAGAGGATAGGTTTGCCAAATCCTGAGCGGTTTTCAGCAGGTAGGGATCCTCTTCGGTGCCGGAGCCCTGGAAAATGCCCGTAAGCTCAGATACCGTCAGGGTAAACGGCGCGCTTTTAACGGTGCTCACGGTGCCATCGGCGGCAATAGCCTTGGCAACGCAGTAGTACGTGAAGTCGCCCAACGAGGAAGATGCCGTGGTGAAGCTTGCGCTGGTGCCTGCGCTCACGCATGCGCCGCTGGCATCGTACCAGTAGTAATACGCGGTAGCGCCTTCGGGAATAGCAACATCAAACGTTGCCTCTTGGGATACCAGACCCTTGTACGCAGAAATGTTCGCGGGCTGGGATACCACGGTCAAAGGCTCAGAAGCCGCCTTGTAGTTGTATACGACCGTTGTGCCGTATTTCTCGATGCGCTCGGCAACTTTGCTGCCGAATTCGATTTTGCCCCAATCCTCCTGGGAGCCGGCATAATAGATGAACGTCGGATACGTCATGGTGTTATTGCCGAACGATGTCAATTGCTTACCCAGGTACAGCTCTTTCATGTTCACGCCCATATTGTTGAAAGACGTGTCGCCAATAGAAGCAGCGCCCGACAAATCAATGGTTTCCAGGTTCTTGTTTCCGTAAAAATCCATATACCCCAGCGCGGTCACGCCCGGCATAGACACGCTGCGCAGCGCAATCATGCCGCGGAAGTTCTGCCCGTTGCTGCCAAGCGAAGTTGCCGTTTCGGGAATATCAAGCACGGTTACCTTCGTTGCGCTATAGAAAAGTCCATCGTATGCCGTCAATCCCTGGGGCAGGTGAACTTCGGTCACACCCGTGCAAGATTGGAACACACGCGCACCATAAGTGATATCGGTAGGTGTCGCCGGATCAAGGCAATTCACCTTAGTCAAACCCGTGCAATTAGAGAACGCATAATCGCCGATAAACGTAACCGTGCTGGGGATAACCAGCTCGCCAGCAAGGCTCCCATCACGACCTTCTTCGAACGCCTTCGCGCCAATGGTCTTCAAGCCCTCGGGGAAAGAAACCGACGTGATGTTTGCGCAGTTGACGAAAGCGCTGCTGCCAATCTCCGTTGTTCCTTCGGGAACCGAAAACGCGCCGCTGATCAAGGGCAGCGCATACACGAGAGCATGGTCAGCAGGTTTCGTCAAAAGATTGTCCGCAAATGCGAAATTGCCGCCTTCCGCACAGTTGATGGTGGTCAACGCCATATTGTTCTTCAGAGCCGACGCCTCTAACGTTTGAAGGCTAGCGGGAAGATTGAGCGTGGTCAACGCGTTGTGATCCTCTGCCTTCGACGCCCTGAAAGCATTATTCGTAATAGCGGTAACGCCCTCGGTCACCGTGATAGTTTCAAGAGCAGGGCAAGAATTGCAAATCGAAGAGCTCACATTGCTGCCAACAACCAGCTCTTTCAAGCTCTCACAATAATCGAACAGCTGATTGCCAATTTCGGTCACACCAGCAGGAATCACGGCCTTCGTAATACCCGTGCTGCCAAAAGCAAACCGCTCGAGCGTAGTCACGCCTTCGGGGATAACGAGCTCGCCCGTAAGATTCGCGCAGCTTGCAAACGCACTATCACCAATGGTCTTCAACGTGCTGGGGAACACGATGGATTTAATGTCGCTGCGGCGTTCATACGCGCTCGCTCCGATAGCGGTAATACCCTCGGGAATAGTAAGCTTGCCGCTTTCGTCAACAACCGTAGCGCTCGAAAGCACTTTGATGATTTCCTTGCCAGTATCGGTGCTCTTGACAATAGTACCGTTTTCCAACGCATAAGCGCAACCTTCGGCGAACGTGATAGTAGTTACGCTATCAGCGATAATGCTGCCATCGAGTTCGGTCAGCGTCGAAGGGAAGTTGATAGTGGTCAATCCCTTCAAATAGCCAATGCCACCGCCAAGAACGCTTGTCACGCCTTCGGTGAACGTGATGGCGGTCAAATTCGTGCACCCGCCGAATGCAGAATAGTTATCTGAGGGAAGGTTGCAAGGAACAGTGACTTCCGTTAAACCCGTGCAGCCGAAAAACGCGTAGCCGCCCATAGAGGTCAAGCCCGCAGGAAGCTCGATACTTGTCATAGCCGTGA
>CAKUDT010000080.1 GCA_934645125.1 uncultured Eggerthellaceae bacterium | reverse complement strand
GCGTTTTGCGCTCCGGGCACGTCCCGGGCGGAGAAGCCGGAGGGGGCCGCAGCGATGCGGCCCCCTCTTCTTTTTACAGTCATTTGCCTTCATCTTCTTCAAATACCTTCTGTTATATGCGATAATATTAAGTTGCATGTGCTTCAAGGCACTCATGTTTGTGTATAAGATTGCAGTGTGCAATTAAGTAAGTAATGATGGAGGATTTTCGTGGAAACAAAAGTAGAATCGCTCGAAGATAATCGTGCAAAGATTACGGTTACCGTTGAAGCTTCTGAGATCGATGCGCGCATTAATCGTGCTTATAAGGAAGTTGCTAAGAAGAACAGCTTCCCAGGCTTCCGTAAGGGCAAGGCTCCGCGCGCCGTTATCGATGCTGCGTTTGGCGCTGGCTACATTGCAGCAACCGTTACTGAAGACGTTGTTAACGATATGATGCCTTTGGCAATCGATGGTGCGGATCTGTTCCCCGTTGGCCAAGCTCAGTTCGACGAAATCGCTTCTGTTGCGGCTGGCGAAGATTTCACGTTCTCGTTCTCCATTGGTCTGCGCACTGAAATCGAGCTTTCTAGCTACGAGCCTGTTGCTATCGAGATGCCTGCAGCCGAGGTCACCGATGCAGAAATCGATATGCAGTACGATGCCATCATTGACCAATATGCGCAGTTTGAGGTTGCCGCTGAAGGTGCAAAGGCTGCTGAAGGCGATCGTTTAGTAATGGCTATGCAGGCCGCTGATGATGAATCTGAGAAGATCGATCAGCTTACTTCCGATGAATTCCAGTACACCATTGGTTCTGGCTTGATGCCTGCTGAGTTTGACGAGAAGCTTGTTGGCGCTGCCGCGGGCGATAAGCTTGAGTTCTCCGTGCCGGTGGCTGAAAGCACCGCAGCTTACCTGAAGGAGCTTGTTGGCAAGACGGAGTCTGTTTCCTTCACGATTGAGGTCAAGGAACTCAAGACCAAGGTTGCTCCGACGGTTGACGATGCTTGGGTTGCCGACAATTTTGGCTTCGAGACGGTTGCTGAATTGCGCGAACGTATTTCCGAGTCTCTTACTCAGCAAAAGGCTGATTTCTTGCCCCGCTTGAAGGAGGATCGTGTTCTCTATGCGCTGCTTGAGCGCGTGACCGATGAAGCCCCCGAGGCTATGGTTGAAGAGCAAGAGCAGGACCTTCTCCAGGAATTCTTCCAGCAGCTGCAGCGCTCTGGCCAGACTTACGATGCATACCTGAAGGCGAATAACCTTACCGCCGCTCAGGTTAAGGATGACATTAAGCAGCAGGCTGCCGAGATTGTTAAGCAGAATCTTGCTCTGGATGCATGGGCTCGTCACTTCGAGATTGCATGTGAAGACTGCGATGTTCAGGCCGAGTTCATCAAGGCAAGCGCCGATGAATGGGAGAGCCTGTACAACAGCTGGAAGCAGGCTGGCCGTCTGCATCTGGTTCGCGAAGGCGTTTTGCGCTCCAAGGCAATGAATGCTGCTGTCGAGAGCGCTGTTGTTACCGAAATTCCCTTCGGTGAAACTGCTGACGCTGAATAGTTAAAACGCGGCTTCGTTTTACAAAGTTGCAAATTGTTTTCAATCGTAGCGCATCATTTCTGCTTTCAGTATGATGAGCATCGTTATTGAACCGATTATGACGGCCGCCTTTGTGCGGCCGTCGAAAGTGAGGTAGGTATGGCACTGAATGCCCAGGGATCTTTGATTCCTTATGTTGTGGAGCAGTCTCCTCGAGGCGAACGCAGCTACGATATCTATTCTCGTTTGCTCAATGAGCGCATTGTGTTCTTGGGCGAAGAGATCAACGATGCTGTAGCGAATACCGTTGTGGCTCAGCTTCTTCACCTGGAAAGCGTTGATCCTGATAAGGATATTTCCCTTTACATTAATTCTCCGGGAGGATCGGTAACGGCCGGTCTGGCAATTTTGGACACCATGAACTTCATCAAGTGCGATGTTTCCACCGTTTGCATTGGTTGCTGCGCTTCCATGGCTGCCGTGTTGCTGTCTTCCGGCGCAAAGGGCAAGCGCTACTGCCTGCCCAATTCCATGGTTTTGATTCATCAACCTTCTGGCGGCGCGCAGGGTCAGCAGACCGAAATCGCAATTGTTGCCGACTTCATGTTGAAGACGCGCAAGCGTTTGAATGAGATTCTTGCCGATAATACGGGTCAAGATGTTGAGACGATTCAGCGTGATACCGAGCGCGACAATTACATGACGGCCGAGGAAGCCCTGGCATATGGCCTGGTTGACAAGATTGCAACCACTCACGGACAGACTTCCGAAGAGGACGAATAAGGAATATGGCGACTAACCGTAACAATACGAATGAGCCTTGCTGCACCTTCTGCGGCAAGCCCGCATCCATGGCAAACGCCATGGTCTCCGGGCCCGATGGCATCAATATCTGCGATGAATGCGTTTCCATTTGCGCTGGAGCCATTGTTGCTCAGGGCGGCAAGATGGATTTCATGGGCAATGGCGAGTATGATTTCTACGATGCGAGCGAAGAGGAGCATCGGAGGGAAGAATATGCCGAAGAGACTTCTCTGGAGAATCTTCCTACACCGCAGGAGCTTTATCGTCGCTTGTCCGAGCATGTGGTGGGGCAGGAAGATGCGAAAAAGGCGCTTTCCGTTGCCGTGTACAACCACTACAAGCGTATTGGCATGGAAGAGATTGCCGATGAAGACGACGTAGAGTTGGCGAAAAGCAATATCTTGCTGCTGGGCCCCACCGGTTCAGGTAAGACGCTTTTGGCCGAAACGCTTGCGCGTACGTTGAAGGTGCCCTTCGCGATTGCCGATGCTACCACGTTGACTGAAGCGGGTTATGTCGGCGAAGACGTTGAGAATATCCTGCTGAAGCTTATTACGGCTGCGGATTTCGATATTCCCAGTGCCGAAATCGGCATTATCTACATCGATGAGATCGATAAGATTGCGAAGAAGGCCGAGAATCTTTCTATCACCCGCGACGTTTCGGGCGAAGGTGTGCAGCAAGCGCTGTTGAAGATTGTCGAAGGGACCGACGCTTCTGTTCCTCCGCAAGGTGGACGCAAGCATCCTCAGCAGGAGCTTATCCATATCGATACCACCAACATCCTGTTCATTTTGGGCGGTGCGTTCGTGGGTCTTTCCGACATTGTTGCTCAGCGTGTGGGCAAGAGCAGCCTGGGCTTTAATGCCGAACTGCCCGAAAGCAAGAAGCAGGAAGAAGCGGAGCTTTTGGCGCAAGTCCTTCCCGAGGACTTGCATAAGTTCGGTATGATTCCCGAATTCGTCGGTCGTATTCCGGTGGTGACTGCTCTGAAGGAGCTGTCAGAAGACGATCTGGTGCGTATTCTGACGGAGCCGAAAAACGCGCTGGTCAAGCAATACAAGAAGATGTTCAGCTTTGAAGATTCTCAGCTGGAGTTCGAAGAGGAAGCACTTCGCGCCATTGCGCATGAAGCGGTAGAGCGCGCAACCGGCGCACGTGGTCTTCGCTCTATCTGCGAGCGTATTCTTATGGATGTCATGTATGAGCTGCCGGAATATCAGGAAGCTTCACGTGTTGTTATTCGCGCTACCGATGTGACGGGTGAAACAAAGCCGGAAATCGTTGCGCTTTAGCGTGGTGGGAAACGTTGATTTTGCCCGTCTTTTCAAGGCGGGCACTGGCGTGTTGAGAGCCGTATAAGCCGTGTAAAAAGAAGGATTCGAAAATGGCTGAGAATAAGAAAAACGAAGAGGGACAGGCAAAGAAGGTCGATTACGACTTCGCTGCCCATGAAACTCCTATTTTTAATGAGTGGGTGAAGGAAGGCTATTTTCGCCGCAGCAAAGGCCAGGGCGAGCACGCCGATGATACGTTTACCATTGTTGTTCCGCCTCCCAATATCACGGGCGTTTTGCACATGGGTCACGCCCTGAATGAAACCATCCAGGATACCTGCATTCGCCGTGCGCGCATGAGGGGCTATCAGACGCGTTGGATCATTGGTACCGACCATGCTGGCATTGCAACGCAGACAAAGGTTGACAAGAAGCTTGCTGACCAGGGTATCTCTCGTTTGGAAATTGGTCGCGAGAAGTTTATCGAGGCATGCTACGACTGGCGCCGCGAATACGGTACCACTATCGTAAACCAGATTAAGGGCATGGGCTGCTCGGGCGACTTCGAAGACGAGCATTTCACGCTTGATCCTGATTACGTTTTGGCTGTTCGCAAGGTGTTTACCGACTGGTATCACCAGGGTTTGATCTATAAGGGCAAGCGCATTGTGAACTGGTGCCCGCACTGCACGACCGCCATTGCCGACGACGAAGCGGAATACGTAGAGGATGCAAGCCATTTGTGGTATTTGCGCTATCCGCTGACCGAACCCGTTGACGGCATGGAGTACTTGGTTGTTGCCACTACCCGTCCGGAAACCATGCTGGGTGATACAGGCGTTGCCGTGAACCCCAAGGATGAACGTTTTGCGCAGCTGGTGGGCAAGACCGTTACGTTGCCCATTGTCGGCCGTAAGATCCCCATTTTCTCCGACTGGCATGTTGATACGGAGTTTGGTACGGGCTGCGTTAAGGTTACGCCGTCGCACGACCCGAATGACTGGGCTATGGGCGAGGCTCATGACCTGGAGAAAATCAACATTTTCGATGAGACCGCCCATGTGGTGGAAGGATATGGCAAGTTCAGCGGCATGGATCGCGACGAAGCGCGTCAGGCTATTGTGGAAGAATTCGAGTCTTTGGGTCTGCTGGACCACATTGAGGATTTGAATCACTCCGTTATGACATGCTACCGCTGCCACACCAAGTTGGAGCCGTGGGAGTCGGAACAGTGGTTTGTTGCCGTTGACGAGCTTAAGAAAGACGCCGCGCGCGTTGTTGAAGACGGCGAGATTCAGTTCCATCCTGCACGTTGGAAGCAAGTGTACCTTGATTGGCTTGCCAACTTGAAGGACTGGTGCATTTCTCGTCAGCTGTGGTGGGGCCATCGCATTCCCATGTTCTACTGCGACGAGTGCGGTTGGCAAGACGCTTCTGTGGAAGATATCGACACTTGTCCGAAGTGCGGTCATGCGTTGCGCCAGGAAGAAGACGTTCTTGATACTTGGTTCTCTTCTCAGCTGTGGCCTTTTGCCACCATGGGCTGGGCAACCGAAGGCATGGATGCGCCCGAGCTGAAGCTGGCGTACCCGACGCAGGTTCTTTCCACGGCGCGCGATATCATGGGCTTGTGGGTTGCTCGCATGGTCATGTCTTCGCTGTATTTCACGAAGCAGATTCCGTTCGAGCATGTCATTATTCACCCCACGGTTATGGGTGCCGATGGCAAGCCGATGAGCAAATCGCGCGGCAACGGTGTTGATCCCTTGAAGCTGCTTCAGGATTACGGTTCCGATGGCATGCGTTTCGGCCTTTTGCTGCAGGTGACGGGTGCTCAGGATTTGAAGTTCGACGAGCAGAAGCTGGTGAGCAGCCGCAACTTCGCGAATAAGATCAGAAACGCTGCTCGTTTTGTGGGTATGAATCTCGAGGGATACGTTCCGGGCGAGCCAAACCCCACTACGTCGGCCGACAAGTGGATTTTCACGCGCTTGGCGCAGCTTGTTGAAAACATTGATGCTGCTTTTGAAGAGTTCGAATTTGGCGAAATCACCCGTCAGCTCTATTCGTTCTTTTGGAATGAATTCTGCGACTGGTACATTGAGTTCTCCAAGAGCCGCTTGAGCAAAGATGCCGACCCGCAAGACCGACTGGATTGCCAGCGCAATCTTGTATTCGTGCTTGATCAGGCAATTCGCTTGTTGCATCCCATTATGCCGTTTGTAACCGAAGAAATTTACCAGGAGCTTCCGGGCGAGAAGCAGGCAAAGCACCTGATTGTTGCTTCGTGGCCCCAGGCTGCTGTTTTGAAGCAATATTGCGACGAAGATGCTGCAGCCGCCATTGGCATGGTGTGCGATGCGGTATCGGCTATTCGCAGCACGCGCGCTCGTTATGGCATTTCGCCTAAGTTTGCGCTTGATGTTGTTATCAAGGCAAAAGAAAGCGCCGATTTGTTGGAGCAGCAGGCAAGCCTGATTTCGTCTTTGGCAAATGTGTCTTCGCTGACTATTTCCGCGGATGCGGAGAAGCCAGCAGGATCGAGCGTATCTTTGGCGGGAAGCCTGGAAGTATATGTTGCTCTTTCGGGATTAGTTGATTTTGACGCCGAGCGCGCGCGTTTGCAGTCCGAACGTGATAAAGTTTCAAAAGATGCTGCAAAGCTTGAAAAGAAGCTGTCCAACCAAGGCTTCCTTGCAAAAGCGGCTCCCGAAATCATCGAGAAGGACCGCGCTCATTTTGCCGAGCTTACCGATAAGCTTGCTCGCATTGATGAGCAGCTTGCCGGTCTCGCGTAAAGCGAAGTGGGCGACGAAAGGATAAAACATGGCTGATTTGTTGTCTTCGCTTATCACTGAAGAGATG
>CAKUDT010000079.1 GCA_934645125.1 uncultured Eggerthellaceae bacterium | reverse complement strand
GCATGATGGGCACCGTAGGATTTTCGCCCCTGGTTATTGGCTCCATTCTGCTGGGCGTGCTCATCCTGGCGTTCTTCGTGCATCGTCAGCTTCACATGGATTACCCCATGTTGAAGGTGGACATCCTGAAGAACAAGCGCTTCGCTATTTCGACCATCATCATTGTGGTTCTGCAACCAGGACTTATGTGCGGACCGATTCTTATCCCCATCTTCATTCAATCGACGCTGGGCTATTCCGCTACGATGTCTGGCTTGACCATGATTCCGGGCGCCATTCTTATGGCGGTTTTGAACCCCGTTGTGGGACGTCTTTTCGATAAGAAGGGACCGCGCAAACTAGCAATTGGCGGCGGCGCTCTATTCACGGTTGCCACAATTCCCATGTGCTTTTTCAGCCTGGACACGCCCTTGTGGGCCGTAGGCGCATGCATGGCCATGCGCAACGCAGCTTTTGCCCTGATCAACATGCCTATTAGCACGTGGGGCATGAACGCGCTTGACGATAGGCTGATGAACCATGGCTCGTCCATCAGCAACACCACCCGTATGGTAGCAGGTGCCCTGGGAACGGCAATTATCGTTTCTATCTCGACATTCGCAACGAATATAGGCACGGGTGCAGGTCTTGAGATTCATGCCGCAAATGCGTTGGGCTTCGATGTTGCATTCGTTTTCTCTTCCTGCATTGCCGCACTGGTTATGATTCTGTCCATTGCACTGGTGAAGAGCAACCGAGCACACAACGTAAGCGCCGACGAGGGCGGACAGCGTCGCTTCACGCTGGAGCAGATTATGAAGCGCGACGTGTTCACCATCGACGACACCGCAACGGTCGCAGAAGCCGCTGCCGCATTTGTGGAGAAGGACGTCAGCGCTGTTCCGATTGTGAACGCGCAAGGCAAAGCGGTGGGCTTTATCTCCGACGGCGACATTTTACGTGCACTTTCCGGCGAAGAAAGCAACAAGGAATACGTTGACCCGGTGAGCATGCTTATCCGCAGCTCGGTGGGTAGCGCTAATTCCGCAGGGTTCGAAGAGCGCCTGAATGGCCTGATGGAGCAGCCGGTCACCTCCATTGCGCATATGGGCATCATTTGCGTAGATATCCACGATCGTCTGTCCGTGGTATGCCGCGTGCTGGGCGAGAACCACCTGAAGAAGGTACCTGTGCTCGATGACGGCGTTATCGTGGGCATCATCAACCGCTCGGACATCACGAAGTTCGCCATGGCACAGTACATGAAAAGCCACGAATCACTGCTAATGCAGCAAAACGTCGGGGCGTAGTAACGCAGCTTCTTCGCGCACAGATACGCGCTTGTGGTTACACTATTTCGAACCGACCCCCAGGAAGTGTTGCCACAAGCGTCAAACTGCCCCCCAGCGCGGCAACGTACCTGCGCAAAGAATCGACACTCATTGCCCCAAGATCGCCATTTTCCATACGAGAGACGCGGTTCTGCGACACGCCGATAGCCTTTGCGACCTGCACCTGCGTCATATGAGACGTTTTTCGAGCTTCACGAAGATTGTATGCCTCGACTAAAGCCTGGGTTTCCCGCTCCGCCTGCTCCATCTGGACAGGCGTCACTCCTCGTTTAGCCAGATATTCGTCCAAGTTGCTCATTCCTGCTCCTTTAGTTTTTCCAAATGGTCAAAATAAATTGTCTCCGCCTTAGGAATCGCTCTCTTATACCATTCAGACCATTTCGTCTTGCCACTTTTCCCTTTAGCCTTATCCCCGCCAAGCAGCATAACTGCATTTCTCAAGGGGTCAAAAGCGAAGATGATCCTTATTTCCGACCCCCTTGGAGACGCGGGTCGCAGCTCTTTCAGATTTTTAACGCGAGACCCCGAAAGCGTATCCGCCAAAGGTCTACCTAAATTGGGACCCTCCTGCTCTAGCCTCTTCAATGCAGCAAATATCTTTGCAATCGTCTCGGTATCTAAGCTGTCGAGCCATTCAATGATGTATTCAATTTCAACAGTCCACATACATCCTCGCTTTTCAGATTATATAGCTTATAAGCTATATTTTCAAGAATAGGTCCCGTGAATTTATAACGCGTCACTCCTCAAAGCCCAATAAACTATTCATTTATATAACTTGACAACGAACATTTGTTTGCTTATAGTAGCATAACATAAAAGCGAACAGAAGTTCTTATTTTTAGAATTTGAAGACAGCTCTGATTGTCAACTGCTAGGGTGTGAAGGAGGTGCTTGTGGACGTTCTTGCGAAGCTGGAAATATTAGCAGACGCTGCGAAATACGATGTCGCTTGCACCTCTTCGGGGGTTGATCGAGGCGCGCGCAAAGGACAGCTCGGCAACGCTCTGTCCGCCGGCTGCTGCCATAGCTTCACCGCAGATGGACGCTGTATTTCCCTGTTGAAAGTCCTCATGACAAATGTGTGCGTCTACGATTGTGCTTACTGCGCAAGTCGGCGCTCGAACGAAGTGAAGCGCGCCGCGTTTACCCCACAAGAACTTGCCGATTTGACCATATCGTTTTATCGGCGCAACTATATCGAAGGGCTTTTCCTGAGTTCGGGAGTCATTAAAAACGCCGATTACACCACTGAGCTCATGATTCAAACATTGCAAATACTGCGCGAAGAACATCGCTTCAACGGCTACATTCATGCGAAGGCGGTTCCCGGCGCCTCTCCCGAACTCGTTGACCAACTGGGCAGGCTTGCCGACCGCATGAGCGTGAACATGGAACTGCCCAGCCAAAAGAGCTTGCAGCTGCTTTGCCCGCAGAAAAGCAAGCAATCGATTTTGGCGCCCATGCGCCAGATTCGCGACAGCTCTGCCGAAGACGCCGAATCGCGCAGTCTTACACGCAGAAACACCACGTATCTGGCACATTCGCGTCCGCGCAAAAAGCGGCGTGCATTTGTTCCCGCAGGTCAAAGCACCCAAATGATTATTGGCGCAACTCCTGAAAGCGATTTTCAAATATTAACGTTATCAGCTGCGCTCTATCAACAAATGGACTTGAAGCGCGTGTTTTTCAGCGCTTATCTTCCCGTGAACGCCGATGCGCGCTTGCCGCAAAACGACGCCATCCAACTCAATCGCGAGCATCGCCTTTATCAGGCAGATTGGCTGTTGCGCTTCTATCAATTCGACGTGACTGAGATAATCGACGAAGCCCACCCCTTCCTGGAAACCGATGTTGACCCGAAGGCGAACTGGGCGCTTAACCATCTAGACTTCTTCCCCATTGAAGTCAACAAAGCGCCCCTTGAAGAGCTTCTGCGCGTCCCCGGTATTGGTGCAAAAGGAGCACGTCTCATCGTGAAGGCACGACGCACGCATGCACTAGGAGAAGCAGAGCTCAAAAAACTCGGCATTGCCTATAAACGCGCACGCTTTTTCATCACTTGCAACGGTTCCTATTGCGGCTCGGGCGTGGATTTTTCACGCGAAGGGCTCCATAGCGTGCTTGCGGCATCCATCAACGGAGGACGTCACGGAAGACGCGCCGATAAGGTACTGCCGGGCCAAATGAGCTTGTTCGACAGCGAGACATCAGCACTTGGACAACCAGCATCATCGGGAGAACGACTCTTGCAAAACGCACCGCAGAAAGCGCTGGTGAGTTCATGAAAATCCATATCGAAGAAGCCGCCTTTGAGATTGCCTACAGCCACGATGGAACCCTTGAGGGGCTGTTCAGCGCCATATTTGCCGCTTACGCCAACCACGAGAGTCCGTTAGATATTGCGCCACGCGATCAGCTGCAGCTGCGCTTGGGACAGGAAGAGCGACAAATTGAGACCAACGTCGCCCATGCGCAGCGGGTTGCGCGCGGCATCATAAGCGCTGGAGGCAAGGCGACGTTTGAAGCTGTAAAGAAGGCGTCGGTCTCCAGCGACCCCCATGCGGGAACCACCGTCTTTCACTTCGTGCAGAAGCTCATGAAAGAACGTGGGTATCTGCTCAACCAGCTGGCAGACCCCGTTGTCGGCGAGCTCATGCGCCTGGTGAAAGCCGTGGACGTTGAATGCGAACGCATGCGCCAATTCGTACGGTTTTCTCATTTGGAAAGCGGTGGCTGGTTTGCGGTATGCAACCCGCGTGATAACGTGATTCCCCTGGTCATGAATTGGTTTGCTGCACGATTCAACGATCAGTCATTCGCTATTTACGATGAAGTGCACCATATTGCCGGCGTGTATGAAAAAAGCAGCTGGTATCTTGTCAACACCAGCTGCTTCAACGCACCAATATATTCCTCGGAAGAATGCCTTATGCAAGATGCGTGGCGCTTGTTTTATCGCACACTGTCCATTGATGCACGTTACAACCCCGAGTTGCGCCGCCAGCATATGCCCGTGCGCTACTGGTGCAACTTGACAGAAATGCAACAACCCGAAAGCGCATTAGGCGCGCAGGGGTCGCATTATGCGGCTGTTTCTGGGCCACGACTCAATGCACCGACTGAGAACACGCAACCAGCCTCGAATGACGTTCGACCGGCTCTTCCTAACAAGGACGTGCCGCGGCGGCAAGAATGACATCGGCTGCTTCGGCCAAATCTTCAAACGAAATGTTCAAAGGAGGCAAAAGACGAACTTTATCCTTAGCAGTCAAGCACAAAACGCCCTGTTCGCGGCAATCGGACACCACTTGAGCAGCGGGACGTGTTGTCTTCAGACCCATCATCAAGCCTAAACCCGAAACACCCTCGATGCCATCTGCACCTTGAAAACGATCACATAAATAAGCTGCTTTCTTGCACACCTGCTCAAGAAGAGCATCGTCAATACGAGAAAGGATACTCAACGCGCCAGCGCAGCAAACAGGATTTCCACCAAACGTTGAGCCGTGATCGCCGTATCCCAACGTGTTTTGAACGCGACTGCCCATGAGGCATGCGCCAATGGGCAGTCCGCCGCCCAGACCCTTCGCCGTAGTGACAATATCGGGGTTCACGTCGTAGTTCATGTACGCATAGAGCTTACCCGTACGACCGTTGCCCGTTTGCACCTCATCCACCATGAACAGGCAATCGAACTCATGACACAGCGCTTCAACAGCACGCACATATTCAGGTTCAAGCGGCAGCACACCACCTTCGCCCTGAATGCACTCGATAAGCACGCCCGCAACGTTATGCGTCTCCAAGCAGGAACGCAGCGCCTGCGCATCGTTTGCCGGAACGTGCACGAATCCAGGCGTCAGCGGCTGGAACAACTCGTGATAATGCTCTTGCCCTGTGGCTGCAAGCGTAGTGATAGTGCGCCCGTGGAAGCTGTTTTGCAACGTCACGATAGTGGAGTACCCTGGGCCTTTCGTGTCAGCGGCCCACTTGCGTGCAACTTTGATGGCACACTCGTTCGATTCTGCGCCGGAGTTGGCGAAAAAGACTTTCTTCATACCAGTACGCTCGCACAGCATTTTAGCCAACTTTGCACACGGCTCGGTGAAATACAGATTCGAGGTGTGCTGCAACGTTCCCAACTGGGAAATTACCGCCTGTTGCCACTGCTCATCGGCGTAGCCGAAAGCGTTCACACCAATGCCCGATCCCATATCAATGTAGCACTTGCCCTGCGCATCGAAAGAATGGCAGCCTTCGCCACGCACGAGCTCAACGGGAAAACGCTTATAGGTGCCCGCCACGAATTCGGTATCAATATCAATAATACTCACTGGTTTTCCTTCTCTTCAAGGTGTCGTGCTTCATAAAATCGCAGGTAAAACGTTTTTCGTTCGGCACATGTTCAGCGAACTCCAACAAACGGATTGCCAACAGCGCGCTACGCCGTAACCATCGTACCGGCGCCTTCGTCGGTCATAAGCTCCATCAAAATGGAATGCGGAATGCGTCCGTCCATAATGACGACTTTTTCCACACCGCGCTCAATAGCGTCAATACAGCACGCCACTTTGGGAATCATGCCGCCTGAAATGATGCCGTTCTCTTTAAGCTCCGATGCCTGTGCAACCGTCATCTCGGTAATAAGACTCGAAGGATCATCTTTGTCGCGTAAAACGCCCGCGATATCGGTCATCATGATAAGGCGTTGTGCGTTCAGAGCACCGGCAAGAGCCGCAGCAGCAATATCGCCGTTGATGTTGTACGTTTCGCCATTTGGACCACAACCAAGCGTCGAGATGACCGGAATATACCCGCCATCAAGCAAATCAAGAACCGGCTTGACGTTAACCGACGTTACATCGCCCACGAAGCCCAACTTCGGATCGCGTTGTTTCGCCTGAATCAAACGGCTGTCCAAACCCGAAAGACCCATAGCATTACCGCCGCGCTGGCTGAGCATGCCTACCAGCGTCTTGTTCACCTTGCCCGCCAGAACCATTTGCACAATGTCAACGGTTTCCTCATCGGTCACGCGCTGACCATCAATGAACTGAACTTCCTTGCCAAGTCGCTTCGTTAACGCGCTGATTTCCGGGCCGCCGCCATGGACAAGCACCACGCGCACGCCAACAAGCCACAGCAGAACAATATCTTCCAT
>CAKUDT010000078.1 GCA_934645125.1 uncultured Eggerthellaceae bacterium | reverse complement strand
GAAACAATGGCGGCGCGCACGTAATCTTGTCCATACTCGCTCATGATGTTCGCGCGCACCACGCGGGCAATCTGCGGTGCGTACAAAATGGCAATTGCCACAATAAGCGACGGGATAGACGGCCTCATAACAACAACCACGGTTGCCGCCAACGCGATACCGGGGAAGGACATGATAACGTCCATGATGCGCATGATGATTTCGGAAATCCAGGTGCGCGTAACAGCAGCAACAGCACCAATAATGGATCCCAGCACCAAAGCGAGCGCCGTAGAGCCCAAGCCGATGGTCAGCGAATAGCGAGCGCCGAACATAATGCGCGACAAAACATCGCGGCCCTTGTCGTCGGTGCCGAACAAGAAGTCCGAGCACGGTGCCAAGCGAGCCGTGTAAATCTTCAGGGGGTCATAAGGGGCAATCAGGTTAGCCGTTACGGCCATCAAAACGATAAGCAGCAGCACCGCAAGCGAAATCTTGCCCATGGTGCTCATTGCGCGGAAGTGGGCAAAGCGAATCTTCTTGCCCGCATTTGCTTCCAGCTTCGCCGTTGTCTTTTCACGAAACTTAACCATGCTACACCGTCCTAATACGCGGGTCGATCAGGATGTACAGCATGTCAACAATAATGTTGATGACAATAAAGAAGAAGGCAACCACCAAAACAACGCCTTGCACCAGCGTAATGTAATTGGCCTGGATGCCTTGCAGAATTGCCATGCCCATGCCCGGCAGGTTGAAAATAACTTCAATAACAACCGCGCCACCAATCAAGTGGGCAATACGCAGACCCAAAACGGTAACGGGGCTGATCAGAGCGTTGCGCAACACGTTTTTCGCAATAACAGTGCGTCGGGGGATGCCCGCACCAATAGCGGTACGTACATAGCCCTTGTCAAGCTCTTCAACCATGGAGGTACGAATAACGCGCGTCATCTGGCCAATAACGGGAACTGCCAACGAGATAGCCGGCAGCGCCATGCGCGCGCACCACCCCGCCGGGTCTTGGAAGAAGTCCGGCAAGTTGCCCGAAACGGGAAGAACGCCCATAAACGCCAAAATGAGCAAGACAGCCAACCAGAACGAAGGCATAGACAAGCTGGCAATGGAGAACACGCGGATGACCTGGTCGGGCCATTTATCGCGATACACAGCCGACACCACACCCAAAATGGTGGAGAAAACCAGCGCAATAATCAAACCTGCAAACGTAAGCTCAAGCGTGACCGGCAGCGCCTGGCCAATCTTATCCGCCACCGAAGCTTTCGTTGCACCGTACACACCCAAATCACCGTGCAGCAAGTTGCCCATGTACGTGAAGTATTGGACAATAATGGGATCGTTCAGGCCATTTGCAGCGCGATACGCCTCGACCTGTTCGACAGTTGCGTTTTCGCCCAGAACCGTATAGGCCTGGTCGATGGGTGACAACGCCGTAACGAAGAACACCAAAATCGTTACGCCGATAATCATGATAGGCAGCGCCATCAAGCGGCGGCCAATAAGCCTGATAAGATTATTCACCCCTCCTCCTTTCAATTACTCAAGCAATAAGCCCGAAAAAGGCTCTTGGCGAGAACACCCTTATGATTTGCTCGCGTCAAAAGCCTTCTGGCAATGCGGCGGTCTTTCTGTTTTCCCAGATAAACCGCCACTTTTTGTTTAATTCCGAAGCAATGCCAAACCCGTTTGTTCGCACGCCGCTCGCACACAGCAACGCAAACATTTTCCGCGTTTTTCCGCCCCGAAAGAACAAGAAGGGGGACAGTGCCCAAAAGCACCGTCTCCCTTCTTTGTTTTTATGCCTTACAAGCGTACATTCAGTGGTTCAAACCGCAACTATTATTTAGCAGCGTCGGCATCCAAGAAGTACAGGCCAATGGTAGAAACCGGCTTGAAGCCCTGCAGCTTGTCGGGCCACCAAGCGGTGGACACGGACTTGTGCATCAGCGGATACAGCGGCACTTCCTCGGAGATAAGATCGAAGCACTTGTTCCAAGCCTTCTGCTGGGTGTCGCCCGTGGTCGTACGAGCTTCCTGCAGGTAGCCCTGCATTTCCTCGAACTTCGCAGGATCGCTCTCGGCCCAGAAGGTGCGGCTGCGCGTCCAAATGTTGTCGCCATACCACCAGGTCAGCAACAGGTCGGGGTCCTTGCCGAAGCAAGAAGGATCGCCGGGGGTCAGCAGCACGTCGTACGTTGCTTCGTCGGAGTTGTTCATGGTTGCCCAGTTGACTTCGCATACGTTCAGCGAAACAGCATCGGCACCCAAAATGGCATCCCAGTTCTCCTTGATCTGCGGAGCCAGATCCTTCGGCCAACGATCGTTCACCATGAGCTCAAGCTTCAGGTCGGAAACGCCAGCATCAGCCAACAGCTTCTTTGCCTTCTCGGGGTCATAGGTGTACACGGTGGAAGCCTGATGATAACCCGTAAAGCTCTCGGGCAAGAAGCTCTTCAGAGCAGCAGCCATGCCAGCCATCTGATTGGAGATAAGCTTCTCGATGTCGATTGCATAGAACAGAGCCTGACGAACGCGCTTGTCGTTGAACGGAGCCTTCGTGGTGTTGAACTGCAGGAAGCACAGTGCGAAGGAGTCAAGCGTTTCAACCGTAGCGCCAGCACCCTTGATCAGGTCAACGTTAGCAGCAGGCACGTTCTCCATGGCAAGAGAGGTCTTGTCGGTGAAGTACGTAGTACGCGTGGTGTCGTCGTTCAGAATATCCCAGTGCATCTTGACAGCCTTGACCGGCTTGGAGCCGTTGTACTTGTCGTTGGGCTCGAACTCGACAGCGCCACCCTTGTCGTAATTGCAAGCGGTGATCTTCCAAGGACCGGAGGTCGGGAAGATACCCTTGTCAAGGTCAGCAGCGTCGGTAGCGGCGGGGAACACACGGCACAAAGCCAAGCGCTGCTTCAGCAGACCCTCGGCAGGATAGTTCGTGATAATCTTAACACCCTTATCGGTGGTCTGAACTTCCTTGATGAAGGACAAGAAAGACTTGTAGGTGTCGTTTGCAATTTCAACTTCAATGGCGTTCTTTACGTCGGCTGCGGTAACCGCAGAACCGTCGTAGTACTTAGCGTCGGCGCGCAGGTCAATGGTGTATTCGGTATCGGAAACCTTAACCGGGTCGCCTGCAGCCAAAGCAGCGTAAGGAGCGTTGCCGTTAGCGTAGTCAAGGTCGTACAGGGCCTCGCAGCAGTGGCAGTAAGCAGCCATAATAGCAGCAGCGCTTACACCAACGGGGGTGTAAGCATTGGAAGTTGCATAAGCAATACCAGCGTTGATGGTTCCGCCACCCTCAAATGCAGCAGAAGCGGAAGCAGAAGCAGAAGAGCTGCTCGAAGAACCGCAAGCGGACAGCCCGGCCACAATTGCGCCTGCGGAAACCATAGAGCCCGCAAGGAACGTGCGCCTTGAAACCTGAGTCTTCACCATAGAAACTCCTTTGGACGTGTAGGTGTCTTTCTTGACACCTGAGCTGAAACACATAAAGGCATGTGTTTATGACATGATTGATTATGAATGAAATCGGTCGTCTATTCAATGAAAACTCGCAGTAATCAAACGTAAATCGAAAGGAAGATGCACGAATCGCTGCGTCTTCCCCGCGCAAAAAGCATGCTTGACGAAAATGCGAACGCCGTTCGCAGACAGCGCACCCCTCAAAACCTGGTGCCCCGCAACACAAAGACCTTGGCTCTAAGCTCGCGGCTCACCGCCGCCGCCCCACAACGCCCCGCAGGCGCGAAGCGCGAAGGCACCGAAGCGCCCGCCGCCCTTACGACTCCTGCGGCTCGCCGCCTTCGACCAAGTCCATCAAGCGTTGCTGCGAGTTCACACCCAGCTTTTGATAAATATGATAGATGTGGGATTTCACCGTAGCGGGTGAAACCATGAGCTGGTTTGCAATGTATTCAGCGTTGCGGCCACGCGCCAGGCACATGAACACTTCGCTTTCACGCGGGGTAAGCGAGTATTGCTCCGCCACCGCCGTGCAGTGATCGGCGTAACTTTCGCTGGTAACTTCAGACGATGTATCGGTCGTACTCTTTTCCGCGCTCAAGCTTGAACCCACCACAACCGCGGCCTGACCTGCAACATCAATCAAGTCGTTGAGCTGCTCGCGGCGCGAAGACTGATTGCCGCCGTAAAGGGAAAACGCCGTAACCAAAACCACTACGAACACCGCTTCCACAAAGAAAAACGGCATGCCATCCAGATGCAGCCCAAAGGCGCAGTAATACGCAACGCAGCAACCCACGAAAAATCCCACCCAGCACGGAATAGCGCGGCGCGCATAGCGGCGAATGGGATGCATACGGAATTCCTTGTTCCCGATGCTAATGGAATACCAGTTGAACATCTGGTTGTGCGCCAGCGCCGCAAGCGAAATGCAAATGAAGAACATGCGCAGGGGGCCTTCGGACAACGCCGACAAAAGAAGGCTTGCCACCAAAAGCGGCAAAGAAATGCGCTGCACAATGTCAATATCGATTTCCACCTTCGCGCCCAGCTTGTACCACACAAACGAAAGCAGAACGCCGAAAATGCCTGAACAACCACCAATAAGCGCTTCAAGGGGGCCCAAGCTGCAAGCAATAATCGTCATGAAGCCATATACGGCGCCGCACGAAGCAATCGAGAAAAACGCCGGGAAATTCACGCCTGTAGAGCTATGGAACTCGCTTACATTGGGAATGGTGTCCGGCGGAATAATGTTCATCAGGTAATATGCAATAACCACCGCGGCAATCAACAGCAGCGCGGCAAGGCTGTAACCCGCCCACGTTGCCCCCAGGCCAGCGGCAACGCCATAGCAAACCGTGCCGCCCATGCCGCCGAAAACAATATTGCGCATCGTGCGGCCCGTGGGAACCAGACTGAAAAACGTGCACCAGTACTGAGCCAAAAACGCCTGACCAAAGCCAAGCAAAAACCATGCAGCAAACACCAAAAAGAAGGGGATCGCAAAAAACGGCCCCACAATAGCAACCGCCACCGAAGGTACCGAAAGGCACGCTCCCGCGATGATCAGCTTATTTCTGTTGATGAAACACCAGTCGCCTTCCTTGCCTAAAACAACAAAAGCAATCACCAGCGTGAGTACCGAAATCAGACGTACTACAACTGCTTCTTCAATAGCCATAAAATCAAGAAGCAGCGTGCCCGGCGCAAAAACCGTCAACAGCTCCCAGCCAATAAGGCAAGAGAAGCCAACAACGGCCAGCCAGTGCATTACAATGATGTCCGAAAGGTCTTTATCGTTTTGAACTGCGATTTTACTCACGCTTCCCCTCTATATCAACCTCTAAGCATGATGCAGAACGCGTCAAAAATGAACGAATTCAATATTACCACCTGTCGTATTAGAAACGCGCGGGAAAGATAATCGTATTGCAACTTGGAAGATTGCGCCTTGCTTCCAAGAAACACCGATCGCACGGCTCTAATTCGCCATCGATGACAACCAAAAGAAGGCGAAGAAGAAGAGAAGGAGGATAGGATGAGTAAAGATGTAAAGGGGAAAACCATTATCAAGGGCATTGGCTTTGACAGCTTTGGTCTGGGTGCTAATGCCTGCATGGTCGATATCGACGAGGAGAACGACAAGATTCTCAGAATCCGCCCGTTCCACTTCGATGACCATCAGACTCCCGAAGAGCTCAACGCCTGGAGGATCGAGGCAAGGGGGAAGGTTCTCGAGCCGGGCTTTAAGACAATGATGTCTCCGCTTTCACTTTGCTACAAGAAGAGAATCTATTCCAAGAACCGCATTCCCTATCCCTTGAAGCGCGTTGACTGGGATCCCAACGGCGAGCGTAACCCGCAGAACCGTGGTACCAGCGGATACGAGCGCGTGAGCTGGGACAAAGCGGCCGAAATCGTGGCGAACGAAATCAAGCGCATCCACGACACCTATGGTCCGACCGCAATTCTGTGCGAGATCGACGGCCACGGCGAAACCGCAATCGTGCATGCAAGCCACGGCTGCATCACTCAGCTTCTTGACCTGTGCGGCGGCTTCACGCTGCAGGCTCGCCAGCCCGACAGCTGGGAAGGCTGGTACTGGGGTGCTAAGCACATTTGGGGCATGGACCCGCTGGGACAGCAGAACAAGCAGAACAACGTTATCAAGGACATCTCCGAAAACGGCGACGCTATTCTGTTCTGGGGTGCCGACCCCGAAACCACGCCTCTGGGTTGGGGCGGCTACATGGCTTCCAAGCTGTGCTACTGGTTTACCGAAATCGGCGTAAAGCAAATCCACATTGCTCCTGACGTAAACTACGCAAACGCTGTTCACGCAGACAAGTGGGTTCCTGTCCTTCCGAACACCGACGCCGCCCTGCAGCTCGCTATTGCCTACACCTGGCTCAAGGAAGACACCTACGACAAGGAATACCTGGCCACGCATGCTGTTGGCTTCGAGAACTTCGCTTACTACGTAATGGGTGGCGAAGACGGCGTGCCTAAGACCCCGAAATGGGCCGAGAAGATCTGCGGCGTTCCTTCCTACACCATTAAGGCT
>CAKUDT010000077.1 GCA_934645125.1 uncultured Eggerthellaceae bacterium | reverse complement strand
CCCGGAGACCCGACTTATCCCCTCTTTATCCTGTTTGGTCAAAGGAGGCATTACGGTGACCCACTCGTTGGGAAATCTCACCCCGTTCATCCGGCCTCCTGTTCCAAACGGAAATAGAGGCGCTGATAACGTAATCATTCGTTTATCTACGTCCCAGTATATGCCTTGATGAAGGGGGGGGTCAATCAAGAAGCATGTCATTGTGCGAAGCAAAAACAGAGGCGTTACCGCATGCCACAACGCGTAAACAAGCGCAGTCTGGGAGCGGTAGCTGCAGATGTTAAAAAGTGACGGGGTCTTTTTCACCTTCCCGCAAAAAAACGACCCGCTTCGCCTGAATCGGAAGCATGTTGTTGGAAAAACGGCGTCAAATTCGAAGTTGAGGCAGGTTAGAAGTAGGTGGAAATGCAAAATTGACTGGAAACCAAAATGTACTCTAATTGGAAATAGTTCTGAACTGGGGTTTTACTGAACTGGATTTTGCATAGAGGGTAGCGTGCCGATTGTTGGTGTCACAACTCCGTTTGGGAGCGGCGGGCTTTAGCCCGTCCGAGCAAACGGAGCATCGCTTGGAATCAATCGTATTCTACACCATCATCACGCCGCTTTCTTCAACTTCTCGTCTATCGCCGCCATCACGTATATCCTCGCCTTCTCCTGGATCTCCCTCGGTATCGGCTCGGCGCCCGACTCGATCTTGGCGGCGTCCCTCAACGGCGCCATGTCCAGGTAGTTCATCCCCAGCCATTCCTCGTTCACGTCGATGAGCACCGAGCCGACCAGCCGCATCATGGATTCAGCCGAGGGGAACACGCCGACCACCCTCGTCCTGCGCTTTATCTCCTCGTTGGCGCGCTCCTGCACGTTGTTGGTCCGCAGCCTGATGTGGTGCTCGCGGGGGAAGTCGAGGTAGGCCAACGCGTCCGCCTCCGCGTCCTCCAGAAGCTCGCCGGCGCGCGGCTTCATCTCGGCGAGCCTTTCGGCCGCCACGCGGTAGGCCGCGCGAACGAACTGCGGATCGCGCTCCGCGAACACCGCCTTCATCGCCGCGACGGCCACCGCCTTGTCCTCCTTCCTCGTGAACCATCCCGCCACGTTGCGCTCGAGGTGGACGATGCAGCGCTGCCAGGCGGCCCCCTGGTAGATCTCCGCGATCGCCTGCACGAGGCCCTCGTGGTCGTCCGAGACGACGCACCTCACGTCCGTCACCCCCCGCTTGCGCAGGTCGCGCAGGAACGCCTTCCAGGAGGCCGCCGACTCGGTGTCCACGACGCCGAAGCCCACGAACTGGCGCAGCCCGCCCGAGTCGCACGCGATGGCCGTGACGACGCCCTTGGACTGCACGTGGCCCTCGTCGCGGCAGTTCAGGTAGGTCGCGTCCAGCCACAGGTACGGGAAGGAGGCGCCCTCGAAGCGCCGCGCGTTGAGCGCCGACACCTCCTCGTCGAGCTCGGAGGTCATGCGCGAGATGCGCGACGGGAAGTACGTGCCCTCGCGCAGCTTGGGGATGCGCAGGACGATCTCGCCGAAGGGCGTGAGCAGCCCGCGCTCGCGGTAGCCGTTCCTGCGGTTTCCCTCGCCGCACAGCTCGTCGGCCTGCCAGTCCATTATCTGGTTGACCATCGACTCGAGCTGGCGCCTCCCCAGCTCCATCAGGTCCATCGTGCCGTCGTCCCTGAACGGCAGGTTCCGCAGAAGCTCGTTTTCCTGTAAAGTGTCCATGGTGGTCATTTCCTTTCTCGTGAATCGGACATTCCGCAAAATGCGATTCTAGGCGATGACCACTTCTTTCTCAAAGTGGTTTGCGACACCAACGTTCGGCACGCGATCGCATAGAGCGCACGCCCAGTGCAGATCGCCTCAATTTGCACCCCTGACCTACTTCCAACCTTATTCAACTTCGAATTTTGGAGTCATTTTTTAACAACATGAGCGAAATGGGAGCCGGAGCCGTCCGCAGCAACGCCATCGGCAAGAGCGGCGGCGATGAAAGCGGCGCAAGCGCGCTGAAATGCCTGAAAATGTTGACAAAAGGTGGGGTAATTTGACAACAAGCAACGGGGCTAAAGGGTAAGGAACAAGCCCAGAGCTGCGGCGCCAAGCGCTACGGCATACGTCGCGAAAAGATAGAGTGCCGCATGGGCACGACCAGTAACAAGTGTCGATTGACCTGCACCGTTAACCTGGCCCGAGAAAAGACACGCTGCATCAAGGTTAACTGTGGACAAGGTGGAAAATCCTCCGCAGAATCCTGCGAGCAAAAAAGCCTGGGCGCATCCTTGAACGCCAAGTCCTCCGAAAACGCCCGCAAGAAAGCAAGCCGCCGCGTTCACTAAAAGAACCGCCACGGGAAGCCACGAGCAAATGCGGTCGAAACAAATCGGCGTTTGGTGCACGAACTTCCGTTTCGCAAGCACAGCATCGATAGCATCAAGAGCATACGACCGGCACACCGCACCACCGGCGCCACCCAAACCAACGCATAACGCTAAAAGCAAGCTACTCACAGGCGCTCACCCGACTTCGTGAGAGGCGCACACAACCCGTCAGATGCAGACGCATCTTGCGCAGAACGCGCCTCTTGCGCGCTGAAGATTCGCATAGCCGCAAGCGCTGCGCCAAACGACAGCACAAACGTCAACGCAATATAAAGAAATGCGCCCAAATCGTTTCCGGAAGCAAGCAGTTCATCGGCATCAACGCAAACGGCGCTCAGCGTGGTAAATGCGCCAAGAAATCCCCGATTGATCACCTTCACCAGCGCCGAAGACAACAAATGAGCACGCTGGCTAGCACAAAAGACGACAACAATAAGAAATGAACCCAGCGTGTTCACTACAATCGTCGAAAGGGGAAAACCATCCACCCACGGCAGGGGCAGGCTCTGCATGAAGAAACGAAGAAGCGCGCCGCAAAAACCCGCAAGCGCCAAAACGAAGAAAAACTGTCCGTTGCTGGACGCTTCCCATTGCGCAAGTGCGCTTGAAAATCGCGATTGCGAAGAGCCATTGCACGTACTTTTGCTGCAAGAGCTCTGGCTGCAAGAACGCTGTCCACACGCGGTTTGGTCGCTTTGTTCCTGCATCGACATCTTCGTTTTTTGCTTCCCTTCTTGAATCCTTCGCGGTTTCCCGCTGCTTTTCCGCGCGTCTTCACGCGTCTTCACGCCCGCCTTCGCTGGTGCGCAGGGCGCTGCGCCAGACGCGACTACGTATTCTCTCTCTTTTTTGTTTCACATCGTCCGTTTTTTGGCAAAAAGCAGATAGGACGACGCAAAACCTTTGTACAATGAGCACAAAGCAAAGAACAAGCTTGCCGCAGCGCACTCGTCAACGCTCGCTCGCGCGGCAACGCATAAAAAAGCGCCACGCAACAACGCGGCCGTGCACGATTGCACAGAGCGGCAGCAGAACCGCACGGCAATAAGGCGCGCGCAGGTGGCGTAGGGCAACGCAGGGCAGCGTACGGCAACGCAGCGCTCGGCACACGAAAGGACCTTTGATGGCAACGGAATTCTTCATTTCCGACATTCATGGCGAATACGACCAGTTCATAAGCAACTTGAAAGCCGCAAGCGCGCTGGCAAGCTCGGGCGGCTACGACAAACTGCACGTTATTGGCGACGTATACGATCGCGGCCCCGCGCCCGATGCCGTGGTGGAAGCGCTCATGGACGAACCGAACCTTGATATCCAGTGGGGCAACCACGACATTGTGTGGATGGGTGCCAGTCTGGGCCAGCGCGGCTGCGTGGCAAATGTGGTGCGCATTTGCGCGCGCTACAACAACTTGCCGCTTTTGGAGGAAACGTATGGCATTGATTTGAGCGCGCTGCGAGCCTTTGCGAACAACGTGTACGGCGAAGACCCCTGCACGCTGTTCATCCCGAAAGGCACAAGCGACTACCCCGCCGAGGTGCGCCACGAGATTGCGCGCATCCAGAAAGCAATCGCCATCATCCAATTCAAAGCTGAATACGTGCATAGCACCGAAAATCCCGATTTCGATTTGACCAGGAGAAACTTGCTGCATCATATCGATTTCAAGGCGGGAGATGTAGAGATCGAAGGGTCCCGCTACCCCATGCTGGACCTGAATTTCCCCACCATCGATCCCGCAGATCCGTACCGCATGACTGCCGAAGAAGAGAAAGTCATGGAAAGCCTGGTGGACGCATTCTTGAGCTCGAAGCGCCTGCAGCGCCACATTGCGCTGTTCCTTGATGCGGGCAGCCTGTACACCGTGGCAAATGGCGCGCTGCTGTTCCACGCTGCCGTGCCGCTGAACGCCGATGGCAGCTTAAAAGAAACGTCGCTGTTTGGGCGTCCGCTGAAAGGTCGCGCGCTGTTCGATGCCGTTGACGCGTGCGTGCGCGCCGCTTTTGACCTGCATGCAAGCAAGCAGGATCAGAAACGCGGACGCGATTTGCTATGGTATTTGTGGCTGGGCGAAGATTCGCCGCTGTTCACGAAAAGCAAGATGGCCACATTCGAGCTGTATTTCGTAGAGGACAAAGCCATTCGCAAGGAGCGCAAGAATGCGTACTATTCCCTGATGGAGGACGAGCATGCCATAGCTGGCATCCTGCATGACTTCGGGCTTGACCCTGCCACGAACCGCATTGTCAGCGGGCATGTTCCTGTGAAGGTGAAGGACGGGGAAAGTGCCGTGAAGTGCGGCGGGCACGTGCTCGTCATTGACGGCGGCATGTCGCGCGCGTACCAGGCAACATCGGGCATCGCGGGATTCACGCTGGTGCATGGCGACGCCGGTGCGGGCGAAGGCGCAGGCGCGAAGGCCGCGGGTGAAGGCGCGAGCACGGGAGCCACGGACGGCTGGACGCTTATCGCGCACCAGCCCGTAGGAAGCTTCCTTGAGCCGGAAGTGACGCATTTACCCGCGCTGGCGCCGCTTTCGTAAAGAGCGACACAAAGCCGCACGTGCAAGCTGCGCAATAAAGCCGCTTTCGCGAAACAGCCGCGCAATAATAACTTTCATTGAGATGATATAACAGCAATCGTTAGACAGAACAGCGGCCTCTTCGCCTTCCCCTTATCTGGATGGAAGGATCAACAAGGGAGCCACCGCAAAACGAACAGAAAGGAATACCATGAACGAGACTTTGAACGTTTTGGAAACACGTCGCAGCTGCCGCAATTTCAAACCCGATGCCGTGTCGGAGGAAACGCTGCAGGCCATTCTGCGCGCGGGCACGTACGCTGCAACTGGCATGGGAAAGCAATCGCCGCTGATGGTGGTTGTGGAAAACAAGGAGCTGCGCGACAAGATTTCCGCCGAAAACGCACGCATTATGGGCAAGGATGCAGACTTCGACCCCTTCTATGGTGCCCCCATCATTGTCATTGTGCTTGCAAACAAAAATGTTCCCACGCACGTGTACGACGGCAGCCTGGTTATGGGCAACTTGATGAACGCCGCGCACGCACTGGGCGTTGACAGCATTTGGATTCACCGCGCGAAGGAAGAATTCGACTCTGACTTCGGAAAACAGTTGCTTGCTGAATGGGGCATCGAAGGCGAGTACGAAGGCATTGGCCATTGTGCGCTGGGTTACCGTGCGGTCGAGCTGCCTGCGGCGGCTCCGCGCAAGGATGATTACGTGCACATCATCCGCTAGGAATTGAATGCGTTTTGAGCCTATAGCCCGTTGAGCGCTCGCGCAGCTGGCCGTTTTGCCGTTATGCGAGCGCTCAACCAGGCATTTTATTGACATGGACGAACAAAACCGCATGACAAAGAAAAACGATGAGAGCCGCAGTATAAGCAACGACCTTTGTTGCGAAGATGTGCCGCGACTTGTCAAGCTGCCCGAAGGCCTAACGCTCACTAACGGCACTATGGAGTTGCGCGCCGATTTCGCGCGCATGGTCGCCCGCATCAACCCCAACAAAGTGCATCAAGAGCTGCTGGTAAAAGCTGCGAAAATCAAAGGCGTACCCGCTGAAGACCTGCTTGTCGTCGATGCGACGGCAGGCTTAGGCGAAGATTCCCTGCTGCTTGCGGCGGCGGGTTTTTCTGTGGTGATGTTCGAGCGCGACAAAACGATAGCAGCGCTGCTGGAAGACGGCTTGGCGCGCGCGGCGCGCGATGAACGGTTATCCTCCCTGGTGGCGCGCATGACGCTGCGCAAAGAGGACAGCATTGCGGCGCTTGCCAGCGGAACCATGCACGCCGATGTTATTTTGCTTGACCCCATGTTCCCGGCGCGCACGAAAAGTGCCTCGGTGAAGAAGAAATTCCAGCTTATCCACGAGCTCGAGGCGCCTTGCGCCGATGAGCGGGAATTACTCGACGCCGCATGCATGGCGCATCCGCGAAAAATCGTGATCAAACGGCCGCCAAAGGGACCTTGGTTGGCACAGCGCAAGCCATCGTATTCCCTCATCGGAAAAGCCGTGCGCTATGACTGCCTGGTGTTCGCGCCGAAGGAGCCTTAGAGCGCGCGAGAGCTTACCAGCGTTCGCAAGCGCCCACGAGAGCCTAGAAGCGCCATTACCTGCGCTTTATCGATTGC
>CAKUDT010000076.1 GCA_934645125.1 uncultured Eggerthellaceae bacterium | reverse complement strand
GCGCGAACAGGTGGGCGTGTGCTTGGATACTTGCCACATTTGGGATGCTGGCTACGACATGGTGGGGGACTTAGATGGCGTGCTGCGTGAGTTCGACCAGGTCATTGGCCTGGATCGCCTGCGTGCCATCCACTTGAACGACAGCATGAACGAGCGCGGCTCCCATAAAGATCGTCATGCCGCCATTGGGGCGGGTCGCATTGGGTTTGACGCGTTGCATGCGGTAACGCGTCATCCGTTGCTTTGCGGCCTGCCGTTCTTCCTGGAAACGCCCCATGAAAATTTGAGCGGATGGGCGGAGGAAATCGCCCGCTTGCGCGCATAAAGCAAGCAGCAGCGGAGATTCGGGCTGTGTTCGTGGGCTCGCGAGCCCCGCAACTTGCTGAACCCGCAAGCCCGCCGAGCCTGCGCCCGCTGCAAAAAACGGGCGAGTAACAAAAACGGGACCGAACGTGGTCCCGTTTTTTAGTACCGTAGGGTTTGCTAAAACCGTGCAAGCTCGGCTTTAGCTTGGCTTCGCTTTAGTCCCATTTCTCCTGTTCAACAACGCATTCAGAGAAAATAGGAACATCGAGTTCCTTTGCGATGTTCTCGCGCGGATGCAGGTATGCCAGTTCCAAAAGGAAGGCAAGGCCGCCCACGCGCGCACCGCATTTTTGGACCAAGTGAATCTGCGCAATGGCGGTGCCGCCCGAAGCAACAAGGTCGTCAACCAGCAGAACAACGTCGTCTTCGGAAAGAGCGTCGGCGTGAATGTGCAGCTCATCGGAGCCGTATTCCAAGCCGTACTTTTCGGAGATGGTGTTGCGCGGCAGCTTGCCCGGCTTGCGTGCAGGCACAAACCCAACGCCCATCTTCAGAGCAACGGGTGCGCCCAAAATGAAGCCGCGCGCTTCAGCGCCCACGACTTTCGTGATGCCGGCGTCTTTAAAGGCTTCTGCAATGTCGTTCACAAGCGACGAAAAAGCTTCCGCATCGGCGAAAACAGGCGTCACATCCTTGAACATAATGCCCGGTTGAGGGTAGTTGGGCAGGCTGATAACAAGGCTTTCGTAATCAATATCGCTCATGGAACGTCCTTTTCGCGGTCTTTGGCACAGATTGCGGGGGCGCAATTTTTCGCCCGCACGGTCTGCGCATGGTCTTGCTGTGGCGCAATTGCCACGTTTTCTTTTAAGCACAAACAGCAGATATTGTACTACCATCAGGCATTTTTTTCGTCAGATTAAGCATTGATTTCTCTTTCTTCAAGCATGTCCGTTTCTTGGGACGCGTAAAATTGCCCAAAGAAGTACAATTATTCGAAGATGATTCACACCTTGGCGAAAAGTGCGGTTGACTGCCGGCGAAGGAATGCGCGATGCTTGGAAGGAGCGTGCACGTTATGCGAAAAAGGGACGAAGATTGCCGCCGTCGTTGCGGTTTTTCTGATGGCCTCGCCCGCTCCTTTCATGCACGCCAGCACGTGTCCTTGGCGGCTTGGTGTTCGGTGGTGCTTTTGATGGCCGTCGTTCTGGGAGCGACTGCCTGCACGCCCGTTGCGCCCGCGTCTTCGGCATCTTCGAGTGCTTCGCCTTCGCAATCGGCGGCATCTGCTTCAAGCGCGGCATCTGTTGAAAGCCAAGAAATAGAAGTTGACCTGGAGAAACTTGCGCAGAGCCTCCCTGAAGAAGGCTTGCCTGAAAAATATATCGACGAAACATTTTTGGGATGCAGCGATAAAGCGGAAAGAAAAGGCAGCTGCACCTTTTACACGTGGTATGCCAAAAACGGCTCGAAAGACGAAATCTTCTATGCTGGTTGTGCGAACGGGGTCGTTGTCGTAACGCTCAAGCTTGGATACCAGTTTGGAACTGTTTACTGGCCCGATTCAGACGGACTTCCCAATTTATATGCGGAATTCCCCTCCAAAAAAGAAAGTGGCAAAGCTCCTGCGAAAAGCCGTGGGTCATCCGATGCTTCAGCGGACAGCGCTGCAAGCAGTGGCGACTCGTCGGGCTCTTCGAGTCCCTCGAAAAAACCGAACAAGTACAGCCCGCGCGATTACGATTCCGCCGAAGATTGGGAGGCCGATACCGGTGGCTCCCTTGACGAGTGGGACCGTCAGTAGCGCAAGAACGGGGTGCCAGCGGGTGCCCGCCCTTGCTTAAAACGTCATCTGCCCCTTCCGTTCCTCGGATTTCCCCCTAGTGCTTACCGTTTAACTTCCCGTTTTCTAGGTTCAATTTCGCGGAAACATGGTATAGATATCTGTATTTTCTATGCTACTGGTGTTTGCTGGTCAGACGGATGCGTGGCCTATGAGAATAATACAGGAATGCACTGCGCACTTGAGACGCTTACAGCAAACAGAAGGGAAGACCGTCATGAGCGAGATTAAGCACATCAAGAGGGTCCTTGTTGCCAACCGAGGCGAGATTGCGATTCGCATCATTCGCGCTTGCAAAGAGTTGGGCATCAGAACCATCGCGATTTATTCGGAGGAGGACAAGACTGCCCTGTTCCGAACAAAGGCCGATGAAGCGTACCAGATTGGCAAGGGAAAGGCTCCCGTTGCCGCGTATCTTGCCATCGATGAGATCATTGCTCTGGCAAAGGCGAAAGGCGCCGACGCAATTCATCCTGGCTATGGTTTCTTGTCCGAGAATCCCGATTTCGCGCAGGCATGCGAAAGCGCGGGCATTGAGTTCATTGGCCCCACTTCGCACATGATGAACCAGCTGGGCGATAAGATTCAGTCGAAAATTGTCGCCGATGAAGTAGGCGTTCCCACCATTCCGGGTGTTGAGAAAGCCATCGAAAGCGATCAGGAAGCTATCGATTTCGCGAACAAGTGCGGCTACCCCATTATTTTGAAGGCAGCTGCAGGCGGCGGCGGACGCGGCATGCGCGTTGTGCGCGACCAGGCCAACTTGCTCAACGAATATCACACTGCGAAAAGCGAAGCGGCAAAAGCGTTTGGCAACGACGACATCTTCATTGAGAAGTACATCGAGAACCCCAAGCACATCGAGGTTCAGATTCTGGGCGACAAATATGGCAACATCGTGCATCTCTTCGAGCGCGACTGCTCCATTCAGCGCCGCCACCAGAAAGTTATCGAGTTCACGCCTTCTTTGTGCCTGACCGAGGAGCAGCGCCAATCTATCTGCGAAGATGCCCTGAAGATCGCGCGCTTCGTGAACTATCGCAGCGCGGGTACCGTGGAGTTCTTGCTGGACAAAGATGGCAACCATTACTTCATTGAGATGAATCCGCGCATTCAGGTAGAGCACACCGTGACCGAATGCGTTACGGGCATCGATATCGTGCAAGACCAGATTCTTATTGCGCAAGGCTATGCGCTTGACTCCGACGAGATCAACATTCCTTCGCAGGAAAGCATTTCGGTGCGCGGTTATGCCATTCAGTGCCGCATTACCACGGAAGATCCTGCTATGGGCTTCATTCCCGACACGGGCTTTTTGGAGCTGTATCGCACTGCTTCTGGCAACGGCATTCGCTTGGATGGCGGCAACGGCTTCACCGGTTCCACCATTTCGCCGTATTACGACAGCTTGCTGGTAAAGGTGTCTGCTTACGCTAACCGCTTTGACGATGCCCGTCGTAAGGCCATTCGTGCGCTGGAAGAAGCCGAGATCAAGGGCATCAAAACGAACACGGCGTTCATTTTGAACGTGCTCAATCACCCCACGTTCATTGCGGGCAACTGCGACACGGGCTTCATTGAGGCCAACCCCGAGCTTACGACCATTCGCCCGATGATTGACCGCGAAGTCAAGGTGCTCAACCACATTGGCAACGTGGTGGTCAACCAGACGCATGGCAAGAAGCCGAACTTTAACGTGCCCACGTACCCCGAGATCCCGAAAGAGACCATTGCTTCTTTGAGCGGCACCAAGCAGATGCTTGACGAGCATGGCCCCGAGTACGTGTCGAAATGGGTGCTTGATCAGAAGAAACTGCTTATCACCGATACCACCATGCGCGATGCGCATCAGTCCCTTATGGCCACGCGCATGAGGACCATCGACATGGTGAAGATTGCTCCCGCAGTTGCGCTGTACGAGAAAGACGCGTTTTCGCTGGAAATGTGGGGCGGCGCAACGTTCGATACGGCGTATCGCTTCCTGAAGGAATCGCCGTGGCGTCGTTTGGAAATGCTGCGCGAGCTTATCCCCAACGTTGCATTCCAAATGTTGCTGCGCGGCGCGAATGCGGTGGGCTACAAGAACTATCCCGACAACGTGATTCGCGAATTCGTGAAGCAGTCCGCGCAAGACGGCATTGATGTCTTCCGCGTGTTTGACTCGCTGAACTGGATTCCCGGCATGGAAGTTGCGCTGGATGAAGTGCTCAACCAGGGAAAACTTGCCGAAGCGACCATTTGCTACACGGGCGACATTTTGGATGCCAGCCGCGAGAAGTACAACCTGGATTACTACATTCGCATGGCGCGCGAGCTGGAGAAGCGCGGTGCGCACATCATTGGCATTAAGGATATGTCGGGTCTGCTGAAGCCGAACGCTGCTTACCGTCTGATTCGCGCCTTGAAGGACGAAATCGCGCTGCCTATCCACCTGCATACGCATGATACCAGTGGTAATGGTGTGGCAACGTGCCTGATGGCGGCGCAGGCGGGCGTTGATATCATTGACGCGGCCATTAGCAGCATGTCTGGTTTGACTTCGCAGCCTTCGCTGAACTCCATTATTGCGGCGCTTGAGCGCAGCGAGCGTGACACGGGCATTGACTTGGACGGCTTGCAGGTTATTGCTGATTACTGGTCGGATGTACGTCCGGTGTATAAGAATTTCGAGTCCGATTTGCAGGCTGCATCTGCGGAAATCTACAAGTATGAGATTCCGGGCGGTCAGTACACCAACCTGAAACCCCAGGTGGAAAGCTTTGGTTTGGGACACAAGTTCCAAGAAGTAAAGGATATGTACAAGTCCGTCAACATGATGCTGGGCGACATTGTGAAGGTTACGCCTTCTTCCAAGGCGGTTGGCGACATGGCTATCTTCATGGTGCAAAACGACCTGACGCCCGAGAACATTTTGGAGAAGGGCAAATCGCTTGACTTCCCTGATTCCATTGTGTCGTTCTTCGAGGGCATGATGGGTCAGCCCGAAGGCGGATTCCCTGCTGATCTGCAGAAAGTTGTTTTGAAAGATCGCAAGCCCATTACGTGCCGTCCGGGTGAATTGCTTGATCCGGAAGACTTCGAGTACATTTCGAACGGGCTGTATGAGCACTTTGGCCTGGAGCCCGATATGCACCACATTATCAGCTACGCCATGTATCCCAAGGTTTACACGGATTACATGACTGCGCTGAGCAAAGATGGCCGCTTCAGCATGATGGGTTCCGACGTGTTTTTCCACGGTCTGCGCGAAGGCGAGACAAGCGAAGTTATGCTGGAAGAAGGACGAATCCTGGTCATTCGCCTTGTTGAGATTCATGAGCCCGATAAGGAAGGCTATCGCGACGTTGATTTCGAGGTCGATGGAAATCGTCGTAGCGTGCGCATTAAAGATGATGCTGCGGCTGCTGTTGTTTCCGGTGCATCGCAGCGCATTGCCGATGAGAACAACGACATGGAAGTGGGCGCGAACATTCCGGGCAACATCGTGAAGGTGCTGGTGCGCGTAGGCGAAGTTGTCGAAGAGGGCCAGCCGATTGCCGTTATTGAGGCAATGAAGATGGAGACGAACATCATTGCCAAGACTGCGGGCGAGATTGAAGAGATTTTTGTCAAGGCTGGCGACCAGGTTAAGGCTGGTCAGCTGATTGCTACGTTAAAGTAAGTAGTGCCAGGTGCCCGAATGGGGCGTCTGCTGACGAAAGCCACCTGGGGCATATTGCCACGGGCGGCTTTCGCGTTTTCGGACAAGAGTTGCGGCGCGATTGTGCGGCTTGCGCGGTTGGCGGCTGTTGCGGCTGCCGCAGACGACGCAGTGACTGCGGCTATGGGCGATTCGCGCGGTTGCGGCCGACGGCGGCTTGCGCGGTTGCGGTTGCTGGCGTGCTGCGACCGACGGACAAAAGGATATCTATGAGCGAGAGAGACATCATTTATGTGACGGGGCACAGGCACCCCGATACCGACTCCGTGGCGGCGGCGATTGCCTACGCCTTCTTCAAGAAGACCATGGGACAGCGCGCGGTGGCTTGTCGTTTGGGCGCGTTGAACGCTGAGTCGAAGTATTTGCTGGATCGTTTTGGCTTTTCGGAGCCGCTGCTTTTGACGGACGCGCGCGTGCGCATGGACGAGATAAAGCTTGATCCAGTTATGAGCATTGGGCAGGGCGCGACCATTCTTGAAGCAATGGAGCACATGCAAAAAGAGGATCGCACGTATTGCGGCGTGGTGGACGAAGAGGGCCGCTTGCTGGGTCTTGTTACGAAAAACGATATGGGCTCAGTGGGATTGGGTGACACTGATCTTGACCGGGGACTTTTGGCGAACACGCCCGTCAAGAATATCGCACAGGCCATAAACGGAACTGTCATCTGCGATAACGACGAAAAACACTTGAACGGCCGCGTGTCGTTCATTGCGCA